>NZ_JBNPOS010000125.1:0-201 GCF_050315295.1 Streptococcus sp. SGI.013 | reverse complement strand
GTTAACTATGTGGACTCTGAAGGTAATGTGATCAAAGCACCAGTAACTGATACAGCTAATGCTGCAGTTGGTACAGATTACGATACAACAGATAACAAACCAACTGAAATCGTTACTGAAGACGGTACACGTTACGTTCTTGTTCCATCTAAGACTGTTGGTTCAGAAAACGGAACAGTTGTAGAAGGTGAAACATCAATT
>NZ_JBNPOS010000124.1:0-202 GCF_050315295.1 Streptococcus sp. SGI.013 | reverse complement strand
CATATCCTTTACTTGGATCACTTGGATCAACTGGGGTCAATGGAGTGAATCCATCTGGTCCAACTGGAATATGACCTGGAACATATGGCAGAACTGGAAGATCTGTACCTGGCTTACTTGGATCAACTGGGTCATTCGGATACGGAATTGGTGGAATTGGAGTAACTCCGGTTGGAACTGTTGGAACCCATGAACCGAGTTT
>NZ_JBNPOS010000123.1:0-225 GCF_050315295.1 Streptococcus sp. SGI.013 | reverse complement strand
AACATCAGCGTCTGAGTCAGCTTCAACATCAGCATCTGAGTCAGCAAGCACATCAGCGTCTGAATCAGCATCAACATCAGCGTCTGAGTCAGCATCAACATCAGCATCTGAATCAGCAAGCACATCAGCATCTGAGTCAGCTTCAACATCAGCATCTGAGTCAGCTTCAACATCAGCATCTGAGTCAGCTTCGACATCAGCGTCTGAGTCAGCTTCAACATCAGC
>NZ_JBNPOS010000122.1:0-240 GCF_050315295.1 Streptococcus sp. SGI.013 | reverse complement strand
GGGTGTTCGAGGACGAATCAGCTTGTACTCAATATCCAGTTCCTGACACAGTAAGTCTAGTGGGTGAACTTGTTTGGTCTCTTTGAAATGAGTGAACTCGAAGCCATTATCCGTTTGGATGATTTTTGGTTTGTATCCAAAGTGTTTGATAGCCATTTTGAGAAATTGAACCGTTGAGTAGGACGACTGCTCTTTGAAAGGGAATATAAAGCGTTCTCGACTGGCCTCATCAATGACGGT
>NZ_JBNPOS010000121.1:0-241 GCF_050315295.1 Streptococcus sp. SGI.013 | reverse complement strand
AACATCAGCATCTGAGTCAGCAAGCACATCAGCATCTGAGTCAGCTTCAACATCAGCGTCTGAGTCAGCTTCAACATCAGCATCTGAGTCAGCAAGCACATCAGCATCTGAGTCAGCTTCAACATCAGCGTCTGAGTCAGCTTCAACATCAGCGTCTGAATCAGCTTCAACATCAGCATCTGAATCAGCAAGCACATCAGCGTCTGAATCAGCTTCAACATCAGCATCTGAATCAGCTTCA
>NZ_JBNPOS010000120.1:0-243 GCF_050315295.1 Streptococcus sp. SGI.013 | reverse complement strand
ACCCAATGACTTACCTTTTGAAACCTATCTCAGGTACCGATTTCATTATGAACTAACGGTGCCAGACCGTACATTTACTGGAAGAAAAGGAGACCAACGTGAAAAAATTAAAACACTCAATGAAACCAAAGACCTCTTCTTATGACAAAAAGCAAAAGACGAAAACACAGAAGCAGGAAATCAGACCTTCTACCGTAAATACGTTAGCCTATCAAGGACTTTTTCAGAATGGCCTTATGCAGG
>NZ_JBNPOS010000119.1:0-263 GCF_050315295.1 Streptococcus sp. SGI.013 | reverse complement strand
ACCATAGACATAAATAACCGTTGTCCCATTAGCAGAAATAGTTCCTGTGTGATTAGCCGGTACTTCTACTAGATAGTAACCTGAAATTATTTTACCATTTGTTGTGTATGGATCTCCAACTTTACCTGTGATGGTTTCTGAAGGAATAACCTCGCTACCATTTGTATCCACATATTTCACTATAACTGTTGCTTCTTTCGGAGCATCAGGTATATATGTAATCGGAGTATCCATACCTGGGTCTGATGGAACCGGTGGTAATT
>NZ_JBNPOS010000118.1:0-275 GCF_050315295.1 Streptococcus sp. SGI.013 | reverse complement strand
CCATCTCAACCCACACCGACCTTGCCTTCAAGTGGTACTTATGTCTTTACAGATCGGACAAGTGTGAGAAGTGAGCCTAAACTTACTAGTCCAGAAGTTTTTTATTATGAAGCAGGTCAAAAGGTTAATTATGATCGAGTTTTGACAGCAGAGGGTTATGAGTGGATTAGCTATATGTCACGTAGTGGCCTCCGTCGCTACGCAGCTGTCAATAAAGTGACAGATAAAGCCACCCCAGTGTCACCAACTCCCTCCGTCCCATCCTCTCCATCACA
>NZ_JBNPOS010000117.1:0-280 GCF_050315295.1 Streptococcus sp. SGI.013 | reverse complement strand
AACTAATCATTGGTTCTAAAAGTGTAATATATCCAACTGCAGTTAATACGACTGTAAGTCCAATACCTAATAACATATGTTTATTCTTACTCATTTTTATTCCTCCTTATGTTAATGATGATGTAAATGACACTCGCATTGTCCTTCTGGACAATTGCAAGCCACTTCTTCTACTGCGAAAGATTTTTTTATCTCTAATATTTTCTCTAGTCGATCTATATCATCGAAGCTTAAGACATGATTTTCAATGATGCTTCCTATTACATTTCCAACTTTCTTA
>NZ_JBNPOS010000116.1:0-280 GCF_050315295.1 Streptococcus sp. SGI.013 | reverse complement strand
AGCTGGTGTTGCAACTGGTGCTTTTGGAGCTGGTTGACCTGGTTGAGCAGGAACAACTGGCTTAGGTGCATCCGGTGTTGGTTGACCAGGCTTAACTGGTGTTGATGGATCAACTGGATCTGTTCCAACTGGTACGTATGGGATTGGTGTATCAACACCTGGGTTTCCTGGTGTTGGTGGCACATAGCCTTTAGTTGGATCTTCTGGATCTACCGGTTGAAGCGGTTGATTCGTATTTGGATCTACAGGAACATAACCTGGTACGTACGGAATAACAGTA
>NZ_JBNPOS010000115.1:0-291 GCF_050315295.1 Streptococcus sp. SGI.013 | reverse complement strand
TTTTGAGCTTCAAGGTATGGGTCACATGGTATCAATAAACGGTAAAAAATTTGATATGAATAGAATTGATGAAACAGTGAGGCTTGGAGATACAGAGATTTGGGAAATTACAAACCCAGGATCTATGATGCATGAAATGGGACACCCATTCCATATTCATGGCACCCAGGTTCAAATTCTATCAAGAAACGGTAATGCGCCTTCTCCAGAGGAGAGCGGATGGAAAGATACTGTATATATTGAGCCTAACGAAAAAGTAAGACTTATAGTTAAGTTTAATAAGAAGGGTAG
>NZ_JBNPOS010000114.1:0-291 GCF_050315295.1 Streptococcus sp. SGI.013 | reverse complement strand
CTTTGAGCTTCAAGGTATGGGTCAAATGGTATCAATAAACGGTATAAAGTTTGATATGAATAGAATTGATGAAACAGTGAAGCTTGGAGATACAGAGATTTGGGAAATTACAAACCCAGGATCTATGATGCATGAAATGGGGCACTCATTCCATATTCATGGCACACAGGTTCAAATTCTATCAAGAAACGGTAATGCGCCTTCTCCAGAGGAGAGCGGATGGAAAGATACTGTATATATTGAGCCTAACGAAAAAGTAAGACTTATAGTTAAGTTTAATAAGAAGGGTAC
>NZ_JBNPOS010000113.1:0-304 GCF_050315295.1 Streptococcus sp. SGI.013 | reverse complement strand
AGGTGTTAGAGGTCGATGGGATCGATTTTTCAATGATTCTTTAGTTCCATCAAAACGCTTGTTCCAGCGCATGAGAGAGGCTTTTGAAACTTTGTAACGTCGACAGATGAAGGCGACAGAGGCACCATTTTGGTAGGTTTTAACAGCGTGGTAGCGTGTTTCTAGAGTATGTGGCAAATAGCGAAGATTTTGTGATATACTAGTCATGAGAAGATTCCTTTTTTGATGAGTGGTGGTACTCTTATCATATCAGGGAATCTTCTTTTTTGACTTCTAGAAGTCTCACATCTATTGTAACGCTACA
>NZ_JBNPOS010000112.1:0-304 GCF_050315295.1 Streptococcus sp. SGI.013 | reverse complement strand
GAGCGCTGAGGCTTTCTTATCCCAACGTGGTCCAGTGCCGGGGTGCTTTCCTTTTGTCCAAGACCATGACCTATGCTTATTGTAAGCTCCACCGTAGAATTGCGCTCTTGCATACGGACCAGGATATCTTACTCCGTCTCTAGTAGGCTGACCACTTCCGCTCAGTTCCCCACTCTTGCGAGGGATAAAAGGAATCATGTCCTTCTTCATTTGACTAGCAATAGCTAGCTTACCTTTGGCCAAGGCTGATGATGATACCTTCTTCTCAATGCCTTTTAGGTCAACTTTTACAGATACACTTGTT
>NZ_JBNPOS010000111.1:0-304 GCF_050315295.1 Streptococcus sp. SGI.013 | reverse complement strand
GACTAGCGTTTCTGTCAAAATTGACCTAAAAGGCATTGAGAAAAAGGTATCGTCATCAGCCTTGGCCAAAGGCAAGCTAGCTATTGCTAACCAGATGATGATTGACATGCAGCCATTTATTCCACGAAAAAGTGGAGAATTAAGTGGTAGAGGTCAAGCTACAAGAGATGGGGTAAGATACCCTGGACCTTATGCAAGAGCCCAATTTTACGGATCTAGCTACAACAAGCATAGGAGCTTTACTTTTAGCCGCTATACCACTCCTGGAACTGGTAAACGTTGGGATTTGAAAGCCTCAGCATTA
>NZ_JBNPOS010000110.1:0-309 GCF_050315295.1 Streptococcus sp. SGI.013 | reverse complement strand
CAATCACTTATGTTTACCAAAAAGTAGCGAAATGGATTCCACAAATCCCAGGTGTTCCAGAAAATGAACGTCCAACAACTGATTACCCATTTGATCCAACAAATCCGGATGCAGAGATTCCATCAATCCCTACAAACCCAGAAACAGATCAACCAGTTGTCCCATACGTACCAGGTTACACACCAGTAGATCCTAAGGATAATACACCGTTAACACCAGTAGATCCAGAAGATCCAACTAAAGGATATGTGCCACCAACACCAGAAAATCCAGGTATTGATACACTTATCCCATATGTACCAGTTGAAT
>NZ_JBNPOS010000109.1:0-322 GCF_050315295.1 Streptococcus sp. SGI.013 | reverse complement strand
AGCTTCGACATCAGCGTCTGAATCAGCAAGCACATCAGCATCTGAGTCAGCTTCAACATCAGCATCTGAGTCAGCTTCAACATCAGCGTCTGAATCAGCAAGCACATCAGCGTCTGAATCAGCTTCAACATCAGCATCTGAATCAGCTTCAACATCAGCGTCTGAATCAGCTTCAACATCAGCGTCTGAATCAGCTTCAACATCAGCATCTGAATCAGCAAGCACATCAGCATCTGAGTCAGCATCTGAGTCAGCATCAACATCAGCGTCTGAGTCTGAAACAGCTAAGACAGGTTCAGTTATTGTTAACTATGTGGACACA
>NZ_JBNPOS010000108.1:0-336 GCF_050315295.1 Streptococcus sp. SGI.013 | reverse complement strand
ACCTGGATCTTTCGGATCTTCAGGGGTAACCGTAACGACACGGGCTTTCACAACAACTGTGAAGCTTTGGTCACTAGCCTTATCGGTATCGAAGACTTGTCCACCGTCTTTGGTGAAGCCATCTGTCACTACTTCGTAGCCTTGGTTAGTAAGCTCTTTAATACGATCAGTTGTGCTGTAGTTGATTGGCTCACCTGACTTACCAGTCACCTCATCAATAGCTCCTAGCTGTTTACCGGTGTCATCTTGGTAGGTGATGGTAGCTTTTTGAGCATCTTTGACATATCTAACGATAACTTCAGTGTCTGGATCAGTTGCCGGAACATCCTGAACAGC
>NZ_JBNPOS010000107.1:0-358 GCF_050315295.1 Streptococcus sp. SGI.013 | reverse complement strand
AGCTTCGACATCAGCGTCTGAATCAGCAAGCACATCAGCATCTGAGTCAGCTTCAACATCAGCGTCTGAATCAGCTTCAACATCAGCATCTGAGTCAGCTTCAACATCAGCGTCTGAATCAGCTTCAACATCAGCATCTGAGTCAGCTTCGACATCAGCGTCTGAATCAGCTTCAACATCAGCATCTGAGTCAGCTTCAACATCAGCGTCTGAATCAGCTTCAACATCAGCATCTGAATCAGCTTCAACATCAGCGTCTGAATCAGCTTCAACATCAGCGTCTGAATCAGCTTCAACATCAGCATCTGAGTCAGCTTCAACATCAGCGTCTGAATCAGCTTCAACATCAGCATCTGAG
>NZ_JBNPOS010000106.1:0-360 GCF_050315295.1 Streptococcus sp. SGI.013 | reverse complement strand
TCTTATGTCCCAAAACCATATGATACGCCGACTAAACTTGGTATCAAGTGGCAGATGGATGTCAAATACGTCCCGACTCACTGCTACACAGGTAAACTACCTGACAAGTTCTACCAGTACACCGTCATTGATGAGGCCAGCCGAGAACGCTTTATATTCCCTTTCAAAGAGCAGTCGTCCTACTCAACGGTTCAATTTCTCAAAATGGCTATCAAACACTTTGGATACAAACCCAAAATCATCCAAACGGATAATGGCTTCGAGTTCACTCATTTCAAAGAGACCAAACAAGTTCACCCACTAGACTTGCTGTGTCAGGAACTTGGCATTGAGCACAAGCTGATTCGTCCTCGAACACCA
>NZ_JBNPOS010000105.1:0-376 GCF_050315295.1 Streptococcus sp. SGI.013 | reverse complement strand
TTTATAAAAAAATTGTTTTGATTTGCATAAAAATTATTGACATATTAATCGGGGGGGGGGGGGTATAATTAAAGTCGGTATATTTTAAAAATTGGGACACCCTAATTTTGTTAGAATATCCTTCAACGAACCGTTGTGATATGAGCTTGAAGAGAAGTATTTTAACGACTTATCTATACCTCTTACCTCTCAAGTTGCTACGGGAGGTAAGACTTTAGTTTGTTTATGTGGTTTATCTCATTTATTGAAATAAGATAAATTAAATAGATGTACTTAGTAGAGATTGTACTTTTCTACCAAGTGCTTGAGCCAATCACTCGTTAAAATGATTAAATAATAAAAAGGAGATATTATTAGAGTTTATGGGTCAAAATCA
>NZ_JBNPOS010000104.1:0-382 GCF_050315295.1 Streptococcus sp. SGI.013 | reverse complement strand
CCCTAAGCTTGTGCTTCGGGCGGTTACCAATGGAATAGCCAGACCCAATGCGTGCGGACAAGCAATAACTAATGTAGTAATAGTAAATATAACTGCCGTTGGGATATCTCCAATAATCATCCACACTACAAAAGCAATTAGCGCGACAATAACAGCAATATAGAAGAGCCACCCTGCAACCTTTTGCGCAATATTTTCTGCCCTGGAAGGCTGACTTTGAGCTTGGCTAATTAAAGTCTGTACTTGAGAGATAAAGGATTGATCACCTGTCTCATTCACTTTAATATAAAGAACCCCTTCTCCATTTGTTGAGCCTCCGATTACTTCATCGCCAGGACCTTTTTTAACTGCTTTTGATTCTCCAGTCAAAAGAGCTTCATTC
>NZ_JBNPOS010000103.1:0-382 GCF_050315295.1 Streptococcus sp. SGI.013 | reverse complement strand
GCCTAAGCTTGTGCTACGGGCGGTTACCAATGGAATAGCCAGACCCAATGCGTGCGGACAAGCAATAACTAATGTAGTAATAGTAAATATAACTGCCGTTGGGATATCTCCAATAATAATCCACACTACAAAAGCAATTAGCGCGACAAGAACAGCAATATAGAAGAGCCACCCTGCAACCTTTTGAGCAATATTTTCTGCTCTGGAAGGCTGACTTTGAGCTTGGCTGATTAAATTCTGAACTTGAGAGATGAAGGATTGATCACCTGTCTCATTCACTTTAATATAAAGAACCCCTTCTCCATTTGTTGAGCCCCCGATTACTTCATCGCCAGGGCCTTTTTTTACTGCTTTTGATTCTCCAGTCAAAAGAGCTTCATTT
>NZ_JBNPOS010000102.1:0-403 GCF_050315295.1 Streptococcus sp. SGI.013 | reverse complement strand
TGAAAAAGGTGCCAATCCTGAAATGGTATTTATTTTAGACTATCTAGACTATCTAGGAGAATCTTCCATTAAAGGATTACAGTATAATACAGACGGGTATAATGCGATCGTAAAAAATGATTCTTTTTCAGTAAGGCAAGGCGTCTTTCACGTCTCTTCTAAATATGAAGTCTCACTCTTCAAGGATACAAATGAAGAGAAAATCCGCATATATTTGTTTGATAAGAGTGGGAAATTCATGGCTTACTATTATCAGAAGCCTGGTGTAAAGAAAAGCATTTATGACAAGAGCACTGTCAGACAAAAAGAGGCACAGAGCTATGTGGATGAGGTGATCAATCCCATTGTTGAAAAGATGGAGACAAAACCAAGCGTGAACTTACAATGGCTGTTCAATAAGATC
>NZ_JBNPOS010000101.1:0-411 GCF_050315295.1 Streptococcus sp. SGI.013 | reverse complement strand
GGTGTGGCTTTATCTGTTACCTGATTGACAGCTGCGTAGCGACGAACACCACTACGTGACATATAGCTAATCCACTCATAGCCCTCTGCTGTCAAAACGCGATCATAATTAACTTTTTGACCTGCTTCGTAATAAACAACTTCTGGACTAGTTAGTTTAGGCTCACTTCTCACACTTGTCCGATCTGTAAAGACATAAGTACCACTTGAAGGCAAGCTAGGTCTTGATTGAGAAACACTCTCTGGCTGTGATGGAGAGGATGGGACGGAGGGAGTTGGTGACGCTGGTGTGGCTTTATCTGTTACCTGATTGACAGCTGCGTAGCGACGAACACCACTACGTGACATATAGCTAATCCACTCATAGCCCTCTGCTGTCAAAACTCGATCATAATTAACTTTTTGACCTGCT
>NZ_JBNPOS010000100.1:0-425 GCF_050315295.1 Streptococcus sp. SGI.013 | reverse complement strand
TCAGCTGGGAGAGCATCTGCCTTACAAGCAGAGGGTCAGCGGTTCGATCCCGTTAACTCCCATCAGTTGTAGAAATACAATAGGTCCCGTAGTGTAGCGGTTATCACGTCGCCCTGTCACGGCGAAGATCGCGGGTTCGATTCCCGTCGGGACCGTTCAATGAAAGTTGAAGGTATGACTCGTTAGCTCAGTTGGTAGAGCAATTGACTTTTAATCAATGGGTCACTGGTTCGAGCCCAGTACGGGTCATATGCGGGTTTGGCGGAATTGGCAGACGCACCAGATTTAGGATCTGGCGCTTAACGGCGTGGGGGTTCAAGTCCCTTAACCCGCATTAGAGAAGTTAGCCGGCTTAGCTCAGTTGGTAGAGCATCTGATTTGTAATCAGAGGGTCGCGTGTTCAAGTCATGTAGCCGGCATTTATA
>NZ_JBNPOS010000099.1:0-430 GCF_050315295.1 Streptococcus sp. SGI.013 | reverse complement strand
TGTTCGATTGAAAACTGATTGTATGACGGCAATCGCCTTACATTTACTTTGGAATAGTTTGGCTTATGTCGTAACTTTCTTGTGATACCAAAATCAAGAGTGCTTCCGTATTATGGAAGCACCTTATGTTTGATAGGGAATCGAAAAAAGAGGAGGCCACCATGTCATCTGAACAACAAGAACGTCAAGCGATGCAATACGTGGAAAGAAGTAGTTTATTGACAGTCAGAACCCTCTTAAAGCTCTTAGAATGGTCGGCTAGGCAAGCCTTAGCCCAAGATTCAGCTTATAAGATTGGGGTTCAAAAACTGGAAGAACTCCTTCAAAGCCCTTACGCAATTGAAGCGATAGATGTTAGTAAAGACATACTGGATAAGCCAATCGATGTGGAGAAATTTAAGGAGTTGATGGAGTCAGAAAAACTGCCAAT
>NZ_JBNPOS010000098.1:0-447 GCF_050315295.1 Streptococcus sp. SGI.013 | reverse complement strand
TTATTTCACGGTAAACTAAAAATTTCAAATTTCAGAATTTCTTGATAAATCTACATAATTTTACGGAAAACTAAAAATTTTGAATTCCAGTTGATTTTTAAAATCTACATTTGAAAATTTTTAAAATCAACTTTTTTGGGACTTTTTAAACTATTTTTTCTATCTAAAAAGCAAGTCAAATTTGACCTGCTTTATTTTTTATATTGAATAAAATGCTCTCTTTTTCTTCTTAATCCATTACAAATTGAGCATGTTTCTTTATTTCTATGTTCATATAATATTTTTTTATTAATTGAAAACATATATCTATGTTCCTCATTATTTTTGCAGATCCACCACACTTTTATCTTCAGGCGTTTAGTTAATGTTTTGGGATCTCCAAGTAAGATGTTATCACGTTGTATATTAATTTATTCTCTACTTAGACACACACTTATATCCTAACCT
>NZ_JBNPOS010000097.1:0-451 GCF_050315295.1 Streptococcus sp. SGI.013 | reverse complement strand
ACAAGTCTTTGACATGGATAAAGCTAGCGATCAAAGCTTCACTGTTGTTGTGAAAGCAAAAACTGTTACAGTCACACCAGAAGATCCGAAAGACCCAGGTACAGAAGTTGACCCAGGTAATCCAGACGGACCAGAGTGGCCAGATGGTGTGAAGGCGAATGATTTGAATAAGTCTATCAAACGCACTATTATCTATGTCAATGAAGATGGCACACCAGTCCTAGATCAAGAAGGTAGTCCGGTGATTGTAACCCAGACCGTTGCGTTCAAACGTTCAGCGACAGTTAATATCGTTACGGGTGAGGTTAGCTATAGTGACTGGTCAGCTGCTCAAACAGTTCCTGCTGTTTCATCACCTGTTGTTCAAGGACGTTATACTGAAACAATGATTGTGTCTGCCCATACCTTTAATGCAACAGATAGTGATCAGACAATTACAGTAGTTTATAAG
>NZ_JBNPOS010000096.1:0-459 GCF_050315295.1 Streptococcus sp. SGI.013 | reverse complement strand
TGGACTTCTGGTGAGTTTATACCTGAAAGAGTATCTGACAATAGAGGGTGTAGTCTTGCTACAATTGGTCCTATTAAGTGTGACTTGCTTAGAGATTGCCCGTCATAAAACTCTTCAAGCAAAAAGAATAACCTTAAGCAATCGTCTAAGATGGTTGCTTCTTGGCTTTGTGGCTATGGTTGCTTTGGCAGTCTTCATCAGTTTCCTATTTTCAGTTCAGACTAGGAATCAAGCAGTATTGGTACAAGTAGGAAAGCAGGTTCCTCATGTTATCTTTTTATTGTTTCTGGTCAATGCAAGTCTCCTTGAAGAGATTGTTTATAGGCAGTTGCTCTGGGAAAAATTGACATTCCCTCTTCTACAAATAGGCGTGACCAGTTTTTTCTTTGTTCTATCCCATGGACCCAATCAGATAGGGAGTTGGCTCATCTATAGCTGTCTTGGCTTGACCTTGGCTGC
>NZ_JBNPOS010000095.1:0-459 GCF_050315295.1 Streptococcus sp. SGI.013 | reverse complement strand
ACAGCCAAGGTCAAGCCAAGACAGCTATACATGAGCCAACTCCCTAACTGATTGGGTCCATGAGATAGAACAAAGAGAAAACTGGTCACGCCTATTTGTACAAAAGGGAATGTCAATTTTTCCCAGAGCAACTGCCTATAAACTATCTCTTCAAGGACACTTGCATTGACCAGAAACAATAAAAAGATAACATGAGGAACCAGTTTTCCTACTTGTACCAATACTGCTTGATTCCTAGTCTGAACTGAAAATAGGAAACTGATGAAGACTGCAAAAGCAACCATACACGCAAAGCCAAGAAGCAACCATCTTAGGCGATTTTGCAAGGTCATATTTTTTGATTGAACAGTTTTTTGATGAGTAATCTCTAGACAAGCTACACCTAAAAGAAGCATTTGTAGCAGGATTAAGACCTTAATCGTCATATAGTCATGCAGGTATAAACTCACAAGAAGACCG
>NZ_JBNPOS010000094.1:0-515 GCF_050315295.1 Streptococcus sp. SGI.013 | reverse complement strand
CACTAATCATTAGTTCTAAAAGTGTAATATATCCAACTGCAGTTAATCCGACTGTAAGTCCAATACCTAATAACATATGTTTATTCTTACTCATTTTTATTCCTCCATAAATTATTATTATAATTAATAATAATCTGCTTGAGCTAATGCGGGTGCATCGTTAATGCCGTCTCCAACCATCGCTACCTTCTTGCCTGCCTCTTGTAGTTTTTTGACTTCCTCTGCTTTATCTTCAGGTAATACTTCACTTAATACACTGTCTATACCCACTTGCTTAGCAATCGCTTTGGCTGTTCGTTTATTATCTCCAGTAATCATGATTACTTCAACACCGCGTCTTCTAAGTTCTTTAACAGCCTTCATGGCAATCGCATTGCCCTTCTGTACACTGACAATCCACTTCTTCTACTGCGAAAGATTTTTTTATCTCTAATATTTTCTCTAGTCGATCTATATCATCGAAGCTTAAGACATGATCTTCAATGATGCTTCCTATTACATTTCCGACTTTCTTT
>NZ_JBNPOS010000093.1:0-528 GCF_050315295.1 Streptococcus sp. SGI.013 | reverse complement strand
AAATCCTGATGCAGAGATTCCATCAATCCCTACAAACCCAGGAACAGATCAACCAGTAGTACCACACGTACCAGGCTACACACCAGTAGATCCTAAGGACAACACACCGTTGACACCAGTAGATCCAGAAGATCCAACTAAAGGATACGTGCCACCAACACCAGAAAATCCAGGTATTGATACACTTATCCCATACGTACCAGTTGAATCAGCTAAGACAGGTTCAGTTGTGGTTAACTATGTGGACACAGAAGGTAATGTTCTAAAAGCTCCAGTTAAGGACACTACAGATGCACCAGTTGGTACTGACTACGATACAACAGATAACAAACCAACTGAGATTGTTACTGAAGACGGTACCAAGTATGTTCTTGTTCCATCTAAGACAATTGGTTCAGAAAATGGTTCAGTAGTTGAAGGAACAACAGAAATCACTTACGTTTACCAAAAAGTAGCGAAGTGGATTCCACTTATCCCAGGTGTTCCAGAAAACGAACGTCCAACAACTGAGTACCCATTCGATCCAAC
>NZ_JBNPOS010000092.1:0-536 GCF_050315295.1 Streptococcus sp. SGI.013 | reverse complement strand
CGGAATGCAAAAGCATGAGCTACGGAAAGGAGCTTAGTTTATGAGGTATGCAGTATATTATCAGGAACACTCACGAAAATTACACAGCTATCAATAATGCTTTTTTACAAGACAGCAATCTCAAACCTGCAACTATAGGAATTTTGGTCGTAATTTTAAGCAATAAACCTGATTGGATAGTATATCCTGATGAAATTGCTAGGAGGTTGAACATCAGTAGGAATACTGTTGACAGCCATTTCAAGATTTTAGAAAAAGCAGGTTATATGAGAGTTGTTAAGCGTAGTCTTGGGAAAGGCAAAGGTAGTGAGGTGCACAGGTTTTTTTCAGATGTACCAATAACGGATAGCTATTTCGATTACCTGAAAAGCAATCTTGAAAAAGAGTTATCCACAGGTGACACAGATTGAGTGTTACAGTTCCCAAAAACTGCAATCTGAAAAACTGCAATCTGAAAAACTGCAATCTGAAAAACTGCAATCTGAAAAACTGAGCACTAATAAATACTAACTATACAACAAGTACTAACTTACAAT
>NZ_JBNPOS010000091.1:0-538 GCF_050315295.1 Streptococcus sp. SGI.013 | reverse complement strand
GTTGTAAGTTAGTACTTGTTGTATAGTTAGTATTTATTAGAGGGCAATTTTGTTCAGGGCAATTTTGTTCAGGGCAATTTTGTTCAGGGCAATTTTGTTCAGGGCAATTTTTGCCTTGTGCAAAATGGATTTTATTCTTCGCTTGTGGATAACTCTTTCTCAAGATTGTCCTTTAGATAATCAAAATAGCTGTCGGTTATGGGTACATCAGAGAAAAATCTAAATGTCCTTGCTCCTTTATTTCCACCAAAACTATACTTTACTGTCCTCATGTATCCAGCCTCTTCCAATTTTTGAAAGTGCCTATTTATCGTTCTTCTACTAACGCCAAGCCTTTTAGCAATCTCCTCAGGATACACGACCCAATCAGGCTTATTGGTTAGTATTACAGTCAAAATTCCGATTGTGGCAGGTTCAAGTAGCTTGTCTTGTGTGAAAGCATTATTGATGGCGGTGTAATTTTCGTGAGTGTTCCTGATAATATACTGCATACCTCATAAACTAAGCTCCTTTCCGTAGCTCATGCTTTTGCATTCCT
>NZ_JBNPOS010000090.1:0-648 GCF_050315295.1 Streptococcus sp. SGI.013 | reverse complement strand
CAAAAAAGGTTTGACAGAAACCTCGCGCAAGAGTCGCGTCAAACTGCACAAATCGGGGAAACACTGGGTAACAACAGTGATGTCTCAAATTGGCTTGTTAAATCTTATTAAAGGCGGTAGCCAAGAAGTTAAGATTAACAATGTGGATCAAGAGCGTTATTCGCTAGCTTCACACTTATTACGTGGGGTTCTTTCAGCAGGAGCAGTTGCTGGAGGTGGCTTGATCTTAGCTGATAGTGTTCAAGCGGAAGAGCAAGTTGCTACAGAAGCATCAACGTCAACAGATATTTTGGCGACAGCTGATCAAGTTTCTTTGACAGCATCAACAACAGAAAGTGCTGTTGTTTCTGAGTCAACAGCTCCAGCTTCAACATCAGCTTCAGTAACAGAAAGTACTAGCACTTCAGCAAGTACAGATGAAGCTTCAGTATCAGCTAGTCAATCAACATCAGCTAGCATTTCAGTTCTTCTTTCAGAAGCTGCATCAGAAGCTGCGTCTGTTTCTGAGTCTAACTCCGTTTCGACTTCAACATCAGCTTCTGTATCTGTATCAGAGTCAGCAGCGGCTTCAACAACAGACAGCCAATCAACTGCTTCATCTGAGTCAACAGCATCAACAACTGCTACAAGTTCAGAAACAGCTGTAAC
>NZ_JBNPOS010000089.1:0-710 GCF_050315295.1 Streptococcus sp. SGI.013 | reverse complement strand
ACTTGAGTTCCAGCACCTATAGCTATACCAACATCTGCTAAGGCAAGAGAAGGAGCATCATTTACACCATCACCTACCATGATAACTTTCTTTCCTTCATCTTTAAGTGTTTTAACTAACTCATATTTGTCTTGTGGAGATTGATTTGATCTATATTCAATCCCTAAAACTTCTGCCACGCCTTGAGCCGCTTTTTCATTATCACCTGTTGCCATAATTGGTTGAATATTGTTCTTTTTAAGAGCTTTAATTAACTCTTTACTCGTTGGTTTTAATTCGTCCCCTAAAGCTACAGCACCAATGGCATCATCGTTTTCTACTAAGACACTAAGAGTTGCTCCTTTTGGAATATCCATATCAAGATTACGTCCATAGGCTTTTTGACTGATTAATTGGTAACGGTGCCCACCTGCTTTACCCTCTACTCCAGAACCGGAAATCACATCAATCGAATCAAAAGATGCTGGACGTATATCTTGCTGCTCGGCGAAACTGATAATTGATTGAGCAATTGGGTGGCTAGATCCTCCTTCAATACCTGCCAATAAGGCAATGATTTCCTCTTTTGTATATTTGTCATTAAGAAGTTTTACATCTAATACTTTAAATTCACCAGTTGTTAAAGTACCCGTTTTATCTAAAATTATCACATCTGCATCTTGAGCTATTTCTAAGGCTTGGCGGTCTTTTACTAGTAAGCCACGGCTAGC
>NZ_JBNPOS010000088.1:0-719 GCF_050315295.1 Streptococcus sp. SGI.013 | reverse complement strand
TCCATGATTATAGGGAGATTATATATGAAATTTTTGATGAAAATTACTCACAAGAAATACCTACTCGTATCAAATGTTTAAGAAAAAAGTATAATTTAAAGCAAAGCGACCTACGATTTTATCAGCGTTTACAGACATTCAAGAGAAATCTCTTGGATGTCTTTTTTGGGCTAAAGCAAGGCTATGATTAGCCTTGGCAAATTTGCCTAACAGCTCCAAACCTGTCATCAAATGAAATCGATGACTTATCAGAATGAGTCGTAGCCTTCATCTCACAGTATAGGTAGATGGCTAATTTCATTTTAAAACTTTCAGTTTTAAGGGACTGACCCCAAAAAGTGAGAATTTAATAAAAAGACTTGACATATTTCGTTTACAATGGTAGATTTATTTTAAACATATTCGTTTACAGTTGTAAACAACTAGGAGGAAAGGAAAATGAGCACAATAGAACTTAATACTTATATCACAGATGCTGAATGGGAAGTCATGCGTGTAGTTTGGGCAAATGATCGAGTAACTAGTAAAACAGTCATCTCTGTATTGAAAGAAAAAATGGACTGGACAGAATCCACTATCAAAACGATCTTAGGTCGATTAGTTGAAAAAGGCGTACTAAATACAGAGCAAGAAGGTAGAAAGTTTATTTACACTGCCAATATTGTAGAGAAAGAAGCCGTAAGGGATTATGCAGAAGATATTTTTAACCGTATTTGCAA
>NZ_JBNPOS010000087.1:0-760 GCF_050315295.1 Streptococcus sp. SGI.013 | reverse complement strand
TAATCCTGATGCAGAGATTCCATCAATCCCTACAAACCCAGGAACAGATCAACCAGTAGTACCACACGTACCAGGCTACACACCAGTGGATCCTAAGGACAACACACCGTTGACACCAGTAGATCCAGAAGATCCAACTAAAGGATATGTGCCACCAACACCAGAAAATCCAGGTATTGATACACTTATCCCATACGTACCAGTTGAAACTGCTAAGACAGGTTCAGTAGTGGTTAACTATGTGGATTCTGAAGGAAATGTGATCAAGGCTCCTGTAACAGATACGAACAACGCAGCGGTAGGTACTGACTACGATACAACAGATAACAAACCAACTGAGATTGTTACTGAAGACGGTACCAAGTATGTTCTTGTTCCATCTAAGACAATTGGTTCAGAAAATGGTTCAGTAGTTGAAGGCGTAACTGAAATCACTTACGTTTACCAAAAAGTAGCGAAGTGGATTCCACTTATCCCAGGTGTTCCAGAAAACGAACGTCCAACAACTGAGTACCCATTTGACCCAACTAATCCTGATGCAGAGATTCCATCAATCCCTACAAACCCAGAAACAGGTCAACCAGTGGTACCACACGTTCCAGGCTACACACCAGTGGATCCAAATACGAACCAACCACTTCAACCAGTAGATCCAGAAGATCCAACGAAAGGTTATGTGCCACCAACACCAACTAACCCAGGTGTTGATACATTGATTCCATACGTACCAGTTGAAACTGCTAAGACAGGTTCAGTAGTG
>NZ_JBNPOS010000086.1:0-789 GCF_050315295.1 Streptococcus sp. SGI.013 | reverse complement strand
GTTGGATCGAATGGGTACTCAGTTGTTGGACGTTCGTTTTCTGGAACACCTGGAATCAATGGAATCCACTTCGCTACTTTTTGGTAAACGTAAGTGATTTCAGTTACGCCTTCTACAACATCACCTGTTTCGGTACCAATTGTCTTAGATGGTACAAGAACATATTTGGTACCGTCTTCAGTAACAATTTCAGTTGGCTTGTTATCTGTTGTGTCGTAGTCAGTACCTACCGCTGCATCAACTGTATCAGATACAGGTGCTTTAATCACGTTACCTTCTGTGTCGATGTAGTTAACGATAACTGAACCAATCTTAGCTGTTTCTGATTGTGATTCAGATACTGATGTTGATTCTGAAGTTGATAATGACGTTGACTCAGATGTTGATAATGATGCTGACTCAGATGCTGATGTTGAAGCTGACTCAGACGCTGATGTGCTTGCTGATTCAGATGCTGATGTTGAAGCTGACTCAGATGCTGATGTTGAAGCTGACTCAGATGCTGATGTTGAAGCTGATTCAGATGCTGATGTTGAAGCTGACTCAGATGCTGATGTTGAAGCTGATTCAGACGCTGATGTTGAAGCTGATTCAGATGCTGATGTTGAAGCTGATTCAGATGCTGATGTTGAAGCTGACTCAGACGCTGATGTGCTTGCTGACTCAGACGCTGATGTTGAAGCTGACTCAGACGCTGATGTTGAAGCTGACTCAGACGCTGATGTTGAAGCTGACTCAGACGCTGATGTTGAAGCTGATTCAGACGCTGATGTTGAAGCTGATTCAGAT
>NZ_JBNPOS010000085.1:0-800 GCF_050315295.1 Streptococcus sp. SGI.013 | reverse complement strand
TTATATATAAATGGAGGATTACCCAAGTCTGGCTGAAGGGAACGGTCTTGAAAACCGTCAGGCGTGTAAAAGCGTGCGTGGGTTCGAATCCCACATCCTCCTTTTGTTTTAATATCGCGGGATGGAGCAGCTAGGTAGCTCGTCGGGCTCATAACCCGAAGGTCGTAGGTTCAAATCCTGCTCCCGCAATAACCTATTGTGGACATGGCTCGGTAGCTCAGTTGGTAGAGCAATGGATTGAAGCTCCATGTGTCGGCGGTTCGATTCCGTCTCGCGCCATTATAATTTAATTTTTGGAAAGATAGCGAAGAGGCTAAACGCGGCGGACTGTAAATCCGCTCCTTCGGGTTCGGGGGTTCGAATCCCTCTCTTTCCATTATACGGGCATAGTTTAAAGGTAGAACTAAGGTCTCCAAAACCTTCAGTGTGGGTTCAATTCCTACTGCCCGTGTTACTATTAATATGGCGGGTGTGGTGAAGTGGTTAACACATCAGATTGTGGCTCTGACATTCGGGGGTTCGATTCCCCTCACTCGCCTTTAATTGGGGTATAGCCAAGCGGTAAGGCAAGGGACTTTGACTCCCTCATGCGTTGGTTCGAATCCAGCTACCCCAGTTAGTTATGCCGGCGTGGCGGAATTGGCAGACGCGCTGGACTCAAAATCCAGTGTCCGCAAGGACGTGCCGGTTCGACCCCGGCCGCCGGTATGATTGATATTTAAAAACGTTGATTCATTTCAGCGTTTTTTAATTTTTCTTGAGTTTTATCAATTAATGTGTAAAGATAGGGAGCGAAATCA
>NZ_JBNPOS010000084.1:0-807 GCF_050315295.1 Streptococcus sp. SGI.013 | reverse complement strand
GTCTAAAACCTTGACCTGATAACCGTTTTCTAAAAAGAGTTTACCTGTCTTCTCAGCCAAATGGTCTTTAGGATCTACGACAATATTGGAACAATTAAGTTGGATAAGGTTGGGTTTAACAAATCGAAAGGTCTTGCCTGCCCCAGAACCCCCAATGACAATCAAATTTTTATTTCGGTCAAACTGGGGTTTCTTCTTTTCCAACAAGGTTAGACGAACATCACGAGCCAAAATCGTGTCATTGAAAGGATTCTTACTGTAAAAGTTCCGCTTTTCCTTACTGTTTCCAAATCGTGCAGAACCGTATTCTTCCCCTTCTCGATAGACCTTCTGTCCTGTCGATACATAAAGATAGACTAGCGTCATCGTTAGAACCCCAAGGATAAAGGCAAGAAGAGATTTTTGAGTAAAGGAAAATAGCCATAAAGGATTGAAAACCTGATTTAACCCCTCTCCTAAGAGGTAGGCAATACGTTCCATAGGTGGGGCATTGGTTAAACTATCATAGAGCAGGGTTAGACGATGGCAGAAATAACCAAAGGCGAGCCCCAAGAGTCCAAAGACAAATGCTTTTTGCCTGGAATACATTACAAGGTCACCTCCTTGGTTTTGACTGCCGAAGGTTCTGTTACTCTAATTTTCTCTTTGGCCAGTTCTATCTCTTGGTCCAAGGTTTTATCAAAGGTTAGACCTTCTAGCTTCTCAGGGTTAGACACCAGTTTCTTCAACAATTCATCCAAGTGATGATCGAGCAAGGTCTTATCCTTGGCATAAAAGTAGAGATAGTCTTTTTGCCAACTAATTGCG
>NZ_JBNPOS010000083.1:0-807 GCF_050315295.1 Streptococcus sp. SGI.013 | reverse complement strand
TGCAATTAGTTGGCAAAAAGACTATCTCTACTTTTATGCCAAGGATAAGACCTTGCTCGATCATCACTTGGACGAACTGGTGAAGAAACTGATGTCTAATCCAGAAAAGTTAGAAGGTCTAACCTTTGATAAAACCTTGGACCAAGAGATAGAACTGGCCAAAGAAAAAATAAGAGTGACAGAACCTTCGGCAGTCAAAACCAAGGAGGTGACCTTGTAATGTATTCAAGACGAAAAGCTTTAGTCTTTGGACTCATGGGGCTCGCCTTTGGTTATTTCTGCCATCGTCTAACCCTGCTCTATGATAGTTTAACCAATGCCCCACCTATGGAACGTTTTGCCTACCTCTTAGGAGAGGGGTTAAATCAGGTTTTCAATCCTTTATGGCTATTTTCCTTTACTCAAAAATCTCTTCTTGCCTTTATCCTTGGGGTTCTAATGATGACACTAGTCTATCTTTATGTATCGACAGGACAGAAAGTCTATCGAGAAGGGGAAGAATACGGTTCTGCACGATTTGGAAACAGTAAGGAAAAGCGGAACTTTTACAGTAAGAATCCTTTCAATGACACGATTATGGCTCGTGATGTTCGTCTAACCTTGTTGGAAAAGAAGAAACCCCAGTTTGACCGAAATAAAAATTTGATTGTCATTGGGGGTTCTGGGGCAGGTAAGACCTTTCGCTTTGTGAAACCCAACCTTATCCAACTTAATTGTTCCAATATTGTCGTAGATCCTAAAGACCATTTGGCTGAGAAGACAGGTAAACTCTTTTTAGAAAACGGTTATCAGGTCAAGGTTTTAGAT
>NZ_JBNPOS010000082.1:0-811 GCF_050315295.1 Streptococcus sp. SGI.013 | reverse complement strand
AGCTTCCATGACATTGGTGAGAGCTATTGCCTCTTATTTGGTAGATTTTTACAATCCACCAGGAAGTTCCAAGCAAGAGCAGGAAGCAAGACGTAAGCGTGGCCGTTATCCAGCCTTTTCTGAGATTGGGAAACTCATCAAACTCTTATCAAAGGGAGATAATCAGGACAAAAGTGTTCTTGAAGTCCTGTTTGAAGATTACGCTAAAAAATACGGTCATGAGAACTTTACCATGAGAAACTGGGCGGATTTTCAGAACTACAAGGACAAGACCTTGGATTCGGTCATTGCTGTGACGACCGCTAAGTTCGCCCTTTTTAATATTCAATCGGTGATTGATTTGACGCAAAAAGACACTATGGATTTGAAAACGTGGGGCACTCAAAAGACCATGGTATATCTTGTTATTCCAGATAATGATACGACCTTTCGTTTCCTATCTGCTTTATTTTTCTCTACGGTTTTCGCCACTTTGACCAGACAGGCTGATGTGGACTTTAAAGGGCAACTGCCTATTCATGTTAGAAGCTATCTGGATGAGTTTGCGAATGTCGGAGAAATCCCAGACTTTGCCGAACAAACCTCAACGGTTCGCTCTAGAAACATGAGCTTAGTTCCTATCTTGCAAAATATCGCTCAACTCCAAGGACTTTATAAGGAAAAAGAGGCTTGGAAAACTATACTGGGGAACTGTGACAGCCTCCTCTATTTGGGTGGAAATGACGAGGAAACTTTCAAATTTATGAGTGGTCTATTAGGCAAACAAACCATTGATGTCAGAAGTACCAGTCGTTCTTTTGGGCAGACGGGT
>NZ_JBNPOS010000081.1:0-811 GCF_050315295.1 Streptococcus sp. SGI.013 | reverse complement strand
GCCAGTCTGACCAAATGAACGACTGGTACTTCTGACATCGATAGTTTGTTTGCCTAGAAGTCCACTCATGAACTTAAAGGTTTCCTCATCATTCCCACCCAAATATAAGAGACTGTCGCAGTTCCCTAATATGGTTTTCCATGCCTCTTTTTCCTTATATAGTCCTTGAAGTTGGGCAATATTTTGTAAGATTGGAACTAAACTCATGTTCCTAGAGCGAACTGTTGATGTTTGTTCGGCGAAGTCTGGGATTTCTCCGACATTCGCAAACTCATCCAGATAGCTTCTAACATGAATCGGCAGTTGCCCTTTAAAGTCAACATCAGCCTGTCTGGTCAAAGTGGAGAAAACCGTAGAGAAAAATAAAGCAGATAGGAAACGAAAGGTCGTATCATTGTCTGGAATAACAAGATAGACCATGGTCTTTTGAGTGCCCCACGTTTTCAAATCCATAGTGTCTCTTTGCGTCAAATCAATCACCGATTGGATATTAAAAAGGGCAAATTTAGCTGTTGTGACCGCAATCACCGAATCCAAGGTCTTATCCTTATAGTTTTGGAAATCCGCCCAGTTTCGCATGGTAAAGTTTTCGTGACCATATTTTTTAGCATAATCTTCAAACAGGACTTCAAGAACACTTTTGTCCTGATTGTCTCCCTTTGATAAGAGTTTGATGAGTTTCCCAATCTCAGAAAAGGCTGGATAACGGCCATGCTCACGTCTTGCTTCCTGCTCTTGCTTGGAACTTCCTGGAGGATTGTAAAAATCCACCAAATAAGAGGCAATAGCTCTCACCAATGTCATGGAAGCC
>NZ_JBNPOS010000080.1:0-882 GCF_050315295.1 Streptococcus sp. SGI.013 | reverse complement strand
TGGTGTATAGCCTGCGATGGCTGGTGTGTCTACTTTGTCGAAGTCATCATCAGTTGAGGTCCATTCTCCATAAGTCACTTCTTTAGTCACTAGGTTAACCGTCGCAGTACGTTTGTAGGTCAAGGTTTCTACGACATCTGGCTGAGCTTCTGAGCCATCTTCGTATTGGTACTTGATGGTTCTTACTACTTCTTCGTTTAAATCTGTAGCCTTCACGCCATCTGGCCATTTAGGTCCGTCTGGATTACCTGGGTCTACCTCAGTACCTGGATTTTTCGGATCTTCAGGTGTGACTGTAACAGTTTTAGCTTTCACAACAACAGTGAAGCTTTGGTCACTAACCTTATCGGTATCGAAGACCTGTCCACCGTCTTGAGTGAAGCCATCACGAACCACTTCGTAGCCTTGGTTTGTTAACTCTGTGATACGATCTGTTGTGGTGTAGTTGATTGGCTCACCTGACTTACCGATCACTTCATCAATAGCTCCTAGCTGTTGACCGGTGTCGTCTTGGTAGGTGATGGTAGCTTTTTGAGCGTCTTTGACATATCTAACGATAACTTCGGTGTCTGGATCAGTTGCCGGAACATCCTGAACAGCTTCAACACTTGCCTTGTCTGGAGTGTAGCCTGCGATGGCTGGTGTGTCCACCATGTCGAAGTCATCATCAGTTGAGGTCCATTCTCCATAAGTCACTTCTTTAGTCACTAGGTTAACCGTCGCAGTACGCTTATAGGTCAAGGTTTCTACGACATCTGGCTGAGCTTCTGAGCCATCTTCGTATTGGTACTTGATAACTCGTGTGACGGTTTGATTGAGGTCACTTTCTTTCACACCATCTGGCCATTTAGGTCCATCTGGATTACCTGGGTCAACCTCTGT
>NZ_JBNPOS010000079.1:0-900 GCF_050315295.1 Streptococcus sp. SGI.013 | reverse complement strand
ACAATGTCATAATAAGGATGACCTGCTGGAATGACATAAGTTGCTGGATCAAACTCTACCCATTGCTCCACACCGTCAACAATTACCTTGCGTAGGCTAGTAACCTTGGGTGTCCATTGTCCTTTTTTTCTTGACATGATATAATTACCTCGTAAATGTTTACTTAGTCCCTCAATGGAATTGCCGTTCCAGAGGGGCTTTTTTACGTTCCTAACCTGGTAAATACTCTTGGTTAAGAAACTTGTTGATGAAATATTGTTGACCCTTGCCAGTGACCTTAGTTGTTGTATTGACTGTGGTGTGACCGTCGGCGTGGTTGATATTTGTCTTTTTCAGCTCAAACAGACCTAGCTGCATGCTTTTCTGTGTCGGTTGGTTCCAAGACTCTCCACGGCGACTAATTAGGTAACCATTAGAGCGTAACCACTGAAAGAGTTTGTTTTGACCAATATCAATCCCATTCTGTTTCAGAATTTTAGCCAGTTCACCAATCAGACAAGATGACTTGCTGGCGCTCACAGCGTCTGCAAACAGCACCTTAGGACGGTCTGCCTCAATCTGTGCCTCTAGCTGATGGACTTTCTTATCTGCCATGAGCAAGGCCCTTGCCATGATTTTCTCAGGGCTGTTATAGTCTTTCTCAATTTGGATAAAGTAAGCTCTGACCTGTTTTCCCTTATCAGTACGCTGGATCATAGCAATTTCTTTGGCCATATCTAGCTTGATGATGTGGTCAACTTTATTATGTCCACCCCGTCCTGTTTGCTTCACAAAATTGTTAAGCAAAAAATCTTGATTTTCGGTAAAGCCGTACTCAATCATTCTGTCAAACCACATTGAGTATGGAGTCTTGACTCCTAAAGCCTCGTGTAATTGTCTGCCTGATACCACAGGCTCATG
>NZ_JBNPOS010000078.1:0-904 GCF_050315295.1 Streptococcus sp. SGI.013 | reverse complement strand
AAAGTAGTAAAAATAGTTGTTATCCTAGTTGATTAAAAAAATCTCTGATTTCCTCATCTTTTATAAAATAATATATAATTTTCCCCTCTCTTCTAGTGTCCAAGATGTTTTGATTGGCTAGTTTACGAAGATGGTGGGAGGCAGATGCCATACTGAGATTTAATAAACAGGCTATATCGCAGACACAGAGTTCTTCGACGGCAAGGAGATAAAAGATGATATTTATCTGTTTATTATCGGTAAATTTTGATAAAATGCGAAGTGATTTTTGGACTTTTTCCTTTTCAAGGTAGTTCGTTGCGGTTGTAACATTTTGTTGATTTATAACATCCACTTGACAGATACTATCTTTTTTCATAATTTTTTTCTCCTAGCCTAACACAGCCCATAGCATGTCAAAGCTGTTGTTTTCAATCAGGATATACATCCCCAATCCTAAATAGACAACGGCAATAAACCATCTGCTATATTTTTCCAAAGTTTCTCCAACAGAAGGGACTTGTGACAATTTTTGGGCAGAAAAAACCAAGAGATAAATCATGACTAGAAAGGTCAGTAAAGCCACTATCAAATTCGCTAAATTTAAGGTAGTAAAATATGGGACAAAGACACCAATATTGTCAGCACCACAACTTGCAAAAGTAATCATAGCGACTAGAAAAATCAGGTTTTTATTATCTTTGCTCAAACCTTCTTTGGCAATAGCTTCTCCATCAGAATCTCCTAAAAGCAAAACTTTGAGGCCTAGGAAAATTGGAATCAAACCGAGCAAACCTAAAATCTCTTTACTAGGAATATAATCTAAGACAAATGCAAAAAGCAAACTTAGCAATATTAGACTAACAGAGCCTAGAAATTGTCCTAAATAGATGTTAATGATGTCTTTTCTGCTTTTTCTTTTGGC
>NZ_JBNPOS010000077.1:0-925 GCF_050315295.1 Streptococcus sp. SGI.013 | reverse complement strand
TACGAAAATCAGAAATAATTATAGAAATGGTCAATAGAGGATTTATCCATGGTATTGCATATAGGGATGATGGTAAGTATTATGAATGATTCTTTAAGAGGCTGGCGAGGAGTCAAAATCAGTGAAACTTGAACAAAGTGAAATCTAGCGTCAATAGGTACTACTTGATTTTGAGAGTTTCTCACCTTTCTCCAAAGCACCCATTTGATGGTTATTATGATTTATAAATGAAAATATATTATTAGATTAGCTTTCTGTAATTTTTCTAAAAGTATTTAAACATGACATATATGTCATGTTTAAAAATACAAAAATTTTATATGATAGTCTAGTAAGTTTTAGAGCTTACTAGATTATCAAAAGGATAGGAGTATTATGGAAATAAATAATAAGGATTTTGAAGAAATCTACAAAAAAGTAGCTGCAATTGTTAATAAAACACGACAAAAATATTATATTAAACTCTGGGAGTATGACGATTGGCATCAAGAAGGAAGGATTATTCTATATAGGCTACTTAAAGAATTTCCGGAATTAAAGACAGAGAACAAGAAATTATTTTCTTACTTCAAAACAAAATTTATCAACCATGCCAATGATATGGTTAGGGCACAAGAAAGTCAGAAGCGTCGTTTTAGTAGGATGCATTATGAAGAAATAGGAGATGTGGGAGATTGTATCTCTAATAGTAGAATATTTATAGATGAATTAGTTGCTTTAGAAGATTTATTGTCGCGCTTTGAATCTACTTTGGAGACTACAGAGAGGGAGCATTATAAACAATTTTTAAGAGGAGAAAGATTTAGAGGACAAAAAGCTATGAGAAATAGACTCCAACGCTATTTATCTGATTTCAAAAATTAGATTGATATAATACAAGAGAAGTAATCTATTTTAGAAGGATTAAGTGTCAACGCTAAAAAAA
>NZ_JBNPOS010000076.1:0-988 GCF_050315295.1 Streptococcus sp. SGI.013 | reverse complement strand
ATTTTAAAATAAACCAGAGTGCAGTTAATATAGATATTCAAACAAGTAAAACAAAAAGTACACTTCCTATACCACCACTATTAGAGGATAAAAATCCAGATCCTAATATTGCGGATTTTACTTTAGAACCTCAAGAAAGAGAAACTTCATTTTTACCAAATACCAAGACACGAACTATGGGTTACAACGGAAGTTTCTTAGGCCCTGTCATCAGAGTAAGTAAAGGTGAGCAAGTAAATGTGCACGTAAATAACAAGCTAAAAGAAGCAACTACAGTTCACTGGCATGGACTAGAGGTAGAAGGAGAAAAGGATGGGGGCCCTCATCAAGGAATTGAACCAGGAACAACTTGGGAGCCTAGTTTTACAGTAAATCAACAGGCTGCAACATTGTGGTATCATCCGCACTTTGGAGGAAATACTGCTACCCAAGTTTATAAAGGTTTAGCAGGACTATTCTATGTGGATGATGAAGTATCAAAAAGCTTAAATATTCCTAAGGAATATGGAGTAAATGATATACCTTTAGTAATTCAAGATAGAAGCTTTGGCAAGGACGGCAGTTTTATTTATAATACAAATATGATGGATGGAGCAACAGGGGATACTATCATAGTTAACGGAGCTATTAAACCTAATTTAGAGGTTAATAGAGTCAAGATGAGATTTAGAATAGTTAATGGTGCTAATGCAAGTAACTTTAATTTGAAGTTAGATAATAGAGATGGATTCTATCAAATAGCATCTGATGGTGGATTTTTAGAAAAACCGGTTAGCCAGAGAAATATTATGTTATCACCTGGGGAAAGAGCAGAGATAATAGTGGACTTTTCAAAGTATGAAAAGGGAACGCAGCTATCACTTATGAGTAATAAGGAAGCCATTATGACCTTTAATGTTAAAGGCGATGGGAAAGATGATACTGAAGTACCTAGCACTTTAACGAATATAGAAAGAATGTCAGAAGCACAAGCTACTAAGATAAGAAG
>NZ_JBNPOS010000075.1:0-1005 GCF_050315295.1 Streptococcus sp. SGI.013 | reverse complement strand
TTATATGTACCACTGTCACATTCTTGAACATGAAGAAGCAGGTATGATGGGACAAATTAAAGTAGAATAATAAATAATATTGAAGATCATGTCTTAAGCTTCGATGATATAGATCGACTAGAAAAAATATTAGAGATAAAAAAATCTTTCGCAGTAGAAGAAGTGGATTGCAATTGTCCAGAAAGACAATGCGAGTGTCATTTACATCATCATTAAGAATAAGGAGGAATTTAAAATGAACAATAACAACAAACATTTATCCCACTGTCACCATAATCATGGCGACATGGATCATTCAAAACATGAGCACGTAAGCACGGAAGAACATGGAGACCATAAGAATCAACATCAAGAACATCATGCTGAGCATGATCACAGCGGGCACAGCGGGCACAGTGGGCATGACCACAGTGGGCATCACGGAGGGCATGAACACCATCATCATGGTAACTTTAAGGAACTTTTCTTAAAATCATTGCCACTAGGAATCATTATTATGCTCTTATCCCCTATGGCTGGGTTTGACCTACCATTCCAGTTTACTTTTCCATATTCTGATATTGTAGTAGCTATTTTATCTACTATATTAATTATTTATGGTGGACGTCCATTCTATCAAGGCGCAGTTGACGAATTTAAACAAAAAGAACCTGGAATGATGGCTCTAGTTTCTTTAGGTATAAGTGTTTCATATTTATACAGTATTTATGCTGTTATCATTACCTACGTAACGGGTGGACACGTGATGGACTTTTTCTTTGAATTTGCTTCATTATTATTAATCATGTTATTAGGTCACTGGATTGAGATGAAAGCTATTGGAGAAGCAGGAGACGCACAAGCAGCATTGGCTAAGTTGGTACCAAAAGATGCTCACGTTGTGTTAGAAGATGATTCAATTGAAATACGTCCAGTTGCTGACTTACAGGTAGGCGATTTAATTCGTGTTCAAGCCGGAGAAAATGTGCCAGCAGACGGAACTATCGAGCGTGGCGAATCACGTGT
>NZ_JBNPOS010000074.1:0-1108 GCF_050315295.1 Streptococcus sp. SGI.013 | reverse complement strand
CGCACATTGTCAAGTCAAGTGCAACAAGTTCATTGATAACTAGAGATCCAGAGGTTAAGCTGTCTGGGCTAGCCCAAACAGAAATTTCGAGGATTGATATTGAAGAAGTCGTCTGGGGCGCTCATTGATGGCAGTGATATACTTGTCCAGTTCTTCAGAGGTTAGTGAATTAAGTGAGACTCCTTTAGGGATATATTCTCTGAGGAGTCCATTGAAGTTCTCGTTTGTTCCTCTCTCATGTGAAGAATAAGGATGTGCAAAGTAAACATCAACGGCTTCCAGGTCTGAGAGTAAACTAAACTCCGCACCATTATCTGCTGTGATGGATGCAATAGGATATAGACTGGTGAGATGCCTTACAGCACTATTAATGGTGTGGGACTGTTTGTCTTCTAGCTTAACGCCCAGTGCATAGCGTGTCTGGCGCTCTACCAAGGTCAAAATAACTGCTTCACCTTTGGTTTTCTTGCCAAGAACTAAATCAATCTCCCAATGCCCAAATTCAGAACGGTCATTGATACACTCTGGACGTTCTTCGATAGACTTACCTAAAGTCTTCCGATTCATCTTCGTGACTTTCTTAGAACGTTTTCTGATACTAACCATCTTAGGCAGATCGATTGGTTTAATAGCTAACAGCCCCTCTTTGATATAACGATAAATCGTTTTGGTAGAGGGTACGACTTCTTCAGAATGGCTTGCTTTATAAGTCTGAACAAAACTATCTACGCTATGGAGACGGACGTTAGCCTTCAAGGCATCTCCTAATTGTTCAATGAACCTAGCGGAGCAGTCATTCAACTTGAGATAAGAACACTTTCGGCGATTGGTCTCATATACACGTTGTCCACTATCAGCGAAATAGGCGCTGAAATAAGTTCGTTTCCCATTTTTATCCTGTACCTGATCTACTGAACCACGTTTGATTTCTCGACAGATTGTAGACCGGTGACGACCCAGAAGCCGAGCGATTTCAATTGGTTTCTTTCCCATTTTAAGATAAGCTGCAATTTCACCACGTTCTGTGGCTGAGAGATGAGAATAGGATGAGTTTCTGGTAGAATGAGTGTTGGACATGTTCATCTGCTTTCTATACTGAGTTGGGGAA
>NZ_JBNPOS010000073.1:0-1267 GCF_050315295.1 Streptococcus sp. SGI.013 | reverse complement strand
TATGAGGGACTATCTCAGACAGCACCCATTCCTACACCGTGATTATGCCAGGGAAAAATACTATGATGACCCTTATACCAAGGCTAAGAAAGAAATCAAGGTCAGAAAAGAACTTGAGAAACTTGAAAAGCACAGGGCAGAACAAAAAGAAATGCGTGAGAAGTTCAATTCAGCTGTCAAAAGTGGTATAATTAAGACAGAAATTAACAATGAGCATTTTGAAAACCATGTCAGAGGAACTAAGGGATATGACAAATATCTCCAGAAAAACCTTGAAAAAGGAGCACCTCCACCAAGTTATCTGACAATCACTAAAGAAGAATGTCAGGCACTTGTAGACAGGTATGCTGGGACAGGGCAATTTAAGTACAACCCCAAATCAAACAAAATGCAAGAAATCATCTCACAAAACAAACCGATAGGAACTTATATAGACCCTAGAACTGGTGAAGTAATTGAGAACGCTACTGATTTCCGTATTCATTACAGTAAAACTGGTTCACATATTGTGCCAACAATCAAAGGGAAAGGAGGCCGTAAATGAGTAAGCAACTTTGGAACTACCTACGTTCAACAGTCCAGGTAGTCAATAGTGATGGCGAAATTATCAAAGGACTTGTCACAGATTTTGTTGATGAAATGGATAATGACGAACAAGATGAAATCACTATCCTCATTGACGGCTCAAGTCCTGATGAGCCTACAGAAGTCTCTCTGTATGAGAGCGAGATTGTTTCAATCCAAGTAGTCACTTAGTGCTTAGTTCAATCTAGGCGCTTTTCTTGTACCCAAAAACAGGAGGAAACCATGAATAAACGTATCAAGAAGAAACGTGAACTAGAAAACTCTTTACGAATAGCTGGAAGTGCCATAGAGTTTCTGCTTGACCAGAATAACCAGCTCTGGAAGATTGTGGAGCGAATGGAAAAGGTCAATTCACGCAATGTGGAGGCAACCAACAAGCGATTTGATGATTTGGAAACCTATCAGAAAATCCTTGAAGATGATGTGGCAGAACTCAAGAAATCCAAGAAAAAGTCTTGGTTTAGCCGTAACTAAGGAGGTGGTCACTCATCTTGACTGGTAGGAAAGGCTACCGTAATTAGAATTAGATATTTACCGTCTGGATTTCCAAACGGTTTTTCTTTTGCCCTGCCGTATGGCGTAAAACTAGACAAATTCTGCCCCTCGTGGCGTAAAACAAAGGAGTTAAGGTATGAGCCTTAAACGTGAGATGTTGGTTGACGCAGGTATCGAAGATAAAGCG
>NZ_JBNPOS010000072.1:0-1316 GCF_050315295.1 Streptococcus sp. SGI.013 | reverse complement strand
GTAGATGTAACCAAAGTAGAAAAACAGCAAGAAACTGATACAAAAGGGATGGGTTTTCTAATCAAGTGTGCAAATTGTGGTGAGCTATCAACAATAAAGACAAAAGACGCTAACCAAAGTGTCTGTTACAAATGCAAAGGAGAATAATAGTGATTGAATTAGTAATATTAGCAGGTTGGACTTTCCTATGGCTATGCCTAGGGTTCCTACTGGGTGAACGCAATGCAGGAAAGGACAAGTCAGATGATTAACAATGTTGTACTGGTTGGAAGATTGACCAAGGACGCAGAGCTCAGATATACGCCCTCTAATGTGGCAGTGGCAACCTTTACCTTGGCAGTCAATCGCAACCGAAAAAATGAAAATGGAGAGCGTGAGGCTGATTTTATTAACGTAGTTATTTGGAGACAGGCTGCCGAAAACTTAGCAAACTGGGCTAAGAAAGGTGCTCTGATTGGGATTGTAGGTAGTATCCAAACTAGGAACTACGAAAATCAACAGGGTCAGCGTGTCTATGTGACTGAGGTTGTCGCTAATCAGTTTCACATGCTAGAAAGCCGTGGGCAACAGAGCCAGGGCAACTCTTTCCAAAATGGAAACAACTCAAACAGTGGTAATTTCCAAAACGGAAACAACCAAGGTTATCAGTCTCCATTTGGTAACTCAAACCCTATGGACATCTCTGATGATGACCTGCCTTTCTAAACGATAATTTATAAAGGAGACAGACAAATGGCAACATCACAAACTTATTTTTATGTTTTTAGTCAAAATAATTCTGGTGGGTACTTCTATGAAGTTAGTCTTGAATATTGAACCAAAACCACAATCACGGCCAAGGTTTGCTAGGCGTGGGAGTTTTACCACAACCTATGAAGACAAGGGCATGAAATCATGGAGAGAGTGTTGTAGGTTGCTTATTGCCAACCTCTACATGGGGCAGCCTATTCTTGAGGGAGCACTGAGGGCGAATGTGAGGTTTTTCATCAAGCCCCCTCAGTATATCTCCAAAGTCAAAAAGAACCAGCAGGCCCTCATAGATGAGACTATCCCAGTAGGAAAAAAGCCTGATGTTGATAACTACGAAAAGGCTCTGTATGACAGTATGTCTGGCATAGTCTTTAAGGATGACGGTCAGATTGCTTTGCATGATGTCGGTAAATTTTACAGCCTCAAGCCACGAATTGAGGTAGAAGTGGAGGTCATGGAATGAAAGACTATCAACCATTACTGTTTTTTGGCACTTTATGGCTCATCATATTACTTGCAGCTATGTTGAAAATCAGAGATCTAAGTCATGAAGTGGATGAATTAAA
>NZ_JBNPOS010000071.1:0-1514 GCF_050315295.1 Streptococcus sp. SGI.013 | reverse complement strand
TTTTCTTGTACCCATTTTATCATTTTTTAGGAAATTTTGAAAGAGGTACTATTATGATGGACAGGAATAAAGTGGCTATCTATGTCCGTGTCAGCACACAAGGACAGGTAGATGATGGCTATTCACTTGATGAACAAGTTGACTTATTAACAAACTACTGCAAATTGAAAGAGTGGACTCTTTATGATGTGTACGTTGATCCAGGGATTTCTGGAAAAAATATGCACAGACCAGAGATAGAACGACTCACTAGAGACGCTAAACGAAAATTATTCGACATTGTACTCATATACGACTTGAAACGGCTTGGACGCTCTCAAAAAGAGAATATTGTGCTTGTAGAAGATGTTTTCAATCCAAACGGTATTAGATTAGTCAGCTTTACAGAGAACTTTGACGCCTCTACCCCAGTTGGAAAAATGGTTTTTGGTATGCTATCAGCATACGCTGAACTAGATAGGGCAAATATTGCAGAAAGAATGATGATGGGGAAAATCGGTAGAGCGAAAGCTGGGAAAGCTATGTCTTGGGGAATGCCTCCCTTTGCTTACAATTACAACAAAGAAACAGGCGACCTAGAGCTAGATGAGGTTAAAGCTCCGATAGTTGAAATGATATATAGTGAGTTTCTAAAAGGCGCCTCTGTTAATAAAATTGTTCAAAAATTGAACTCAATGAATTATCACGGTAAAAATCATGATTGGAAACACCACGCTGTCACAGTTATCATTGATAATCCTGTATATTGTGGAATGATGAAATACATGGGACAAACTTACCAAGCTAAACACACTCCCATCATAGATAAAAAAACTTTTGAACTTGCTCAGCTAGAACGAAAAAAGAGGCTGGCAAAATATCATAACGCTGAATGGGTTCCCCCATTTCAAAGAAAATATATCGGCTCTAAAATTTGTTACTGTGGTCTATGTGGAGCACACCTAAAGTCAGAAAAAGATAAGAAAAATAAACTTACTGGCATACGGTCTATCTCGTTCTTTTGCCCTAACACAAGATCTAGGGGTACAGGGGAGTGTACAAACCCACGTTTCAAACAATCTGTACTGGAGGGGTATATCCTGAATGAGGTGGCAAAGTTACAACAAAATCCTGAAAAGTTAAAAGACATCAAACCTGCTGAGGACAATGAGCTGCATAACAAAATAGCAACCTATGAAAAAAAGATAAAGCAAAATACATCAAAGCTATCAAAATTAAATGACCTATATTTGAATGACCTTATTTCTCTTGATGATCTGAAACAGCAATCAAAATCACTACTAAACGAAAATGAGTTCATGGAAGAACAAATAAAACTCTTGTCAGCTACAACAAGAGAAGATGAATTACGCAAAAAAATAGACACCTTTCTAGCATTCCCAGACATACTGACCGCTGACTACGATACACAAAAACAGGCTGTAGAGCTTGTAATATCAAGGGTTGAGGCAACCAAAGATGGTATAGATATTTTTTTCAACTTTTAACCCTGTTTTAAGACCCAGCATTAAAAT
>NZ_JBNPOS010000070.1:0-1520 GCF_050315295.1 Streptococcus sp. SGI.013 | reverse complement strand
AAGTAATAGAAACGATAGTTTTCGATATTATATTCTTTTAAAAATCCTACTCCATAGCTCATATTATCATTATCATAAGTTTGCATTAATACATATGAACTATCCTTGATAATTGAGTTATGACCATCCATATCGTATCTTAAACCTTTGATAGAGGATTCTCCTAGATAGTCTAGATAGTCTAAAATAAATACCATTTCAGGATTAGCACCTTTTTCGTGAGGGATATACTTGGCATAATAGATAAAGTAGGTGGAAAAATTATGATAGATGTAAAGAAAGCTGGTAAGAGATCCAATAGCTAGCACAACAATTGTGATCATTATTCTTTTGATAAAAGACATTTTTTTCTTTTTCATTGCTTATCTTCTCCGTTTTTTACTTGATTTCTGGACAGGATAATTGCTTTCTATTCAAATCGTTTTTGATAAATCTTATTGAACAGCCATTGTAAGTTCACGCTTGGCTTTACCTCCATCTTTTCCACAATGGGATCAATCACCTCATCCACATAGCTCTGTGCCTCTTTTTGTCTGACAGCACTCTTATCATAAATGCTTTTATTTACACCAGGCTTCTGATAATAGTAAGCCATGAATTTCCCACTCTTATCAAACAAATATATGCGGCTTTGCTCTTCATTTGTATCCTCGAAGATTAGAACTAGATATTTAGAAGAGGGCTTAAAAGATCCTTGACCTACAAAAAATGAATGATTTTTTACGATCGCATTATCCCCATCCGTATCGTATCTTAAACCTTTGATAGAGGATTCTCCTAGATAGTCTAGATAGTCTGAAATAAATACCATCTCAGGATTGGCACCTTTTTCGTGGGGGATATGCTTGGCATAATAGATGAAGTAGGTGGAAAAATTATGGTCAATATAAAGGAAGCTGGTAAGAGAGCCAATAGCTAGCACAACAATTGTGATCATCATTCTTTTGATAAAAGACATTTTTTTCTTTTTCATTGCTTATCTTCTCCGTTTTTTACTTGATTTCTTGATACGATGATAGTTTTCTATTCAAATCGTTTTTGATAAATCTTATTGAACAGCCATTGTAAGTTCACGCTTGGTTTTGTCTCCATCTTTTCAACAATGGGATTGATCACCTCATCCACATAGCTCTGTGCCTCTCTTTGTCTGACAGTACTCTTATCATAAATGCCTTTTCTTACACCAGGCTTCTGATAATAGTAAGCTATGAATTTCCCACTCTTATCAAACAAATTTACACGGAATACCTCTTCATTTGTATCCTTGTAGATTGAGACTTCATATTTGGCGGAGGGATTAAAAGATCCTTGTCTTACTGAAAAAGAATCATCTTTTACGATCGCATTATTCCCGTCTGTATTATACTGTAATCCTTTAATGGAAGATTCTCCTAGATAGTCTAGATAGTCTAAAATAAATATCATTTCAGGATTAGCACCTTTTTTGTGAGGGATATGCTTGGCATAGTAGATAAAGTAGGTGGAAAAATTATGATAGATGTAAAGGAAGCTGGTAAGAG
>NZ_JBNPOS010000069.1:0-1604 GCF_050315295.1 Streptococcus sp. SGI.013 | reverse complement strand
GCTGTTATCTGTGATACCTGCGTCAACCAACATCTCACGTTTAAGACTCATGTCTTAACTCCTTTGTTTTACGTCACGAGGGACTGAGATACAGACACTTTTACGCCATATCCAGGGCAAAATAAAAACCGCTTGGACTTCCAAACGGTAAATATCTAATTACAGTAGTCTTTCCTACCAGTCAAGATGAGTGATCACGCTCCTAATCTTTGATTGCTCGGTTTGATATCTTGGCATAGACATCCACATAAGTTTCTGCTTTATCGCCATTATGAGTTACTTCCGCATAGTCGCCACACTTTTCATCAGACTTGATTTGATTAGTGCTGACTAATGCTTTCCAATTTTGCAGGGTTTTGCTGAACCAAACTACAAAACAGTCTTCAGTCTTGATTGCACGACCTGACAGACGTGAAAATTCTTGAGCTTCCAATTTCTTTGCTTTTTCTAACATAATTTCCTCCTTAACGTTTCCAAAACGGTTTCTTGAGCTGCTTGATTTCTTTTTCTAGTAATTCAATACGCTTATCGTATTCCTCAAACTTGCGATTGATAGTCTGAATATTTGTGGACTCAATGTCCTCCAATGTGTTCAGGCGACTTTTTAGGCTGTCTAGGAGAGTATTATGCCTGTTCAGTCGTAAAGTGACCCATTCCAAAAACTCCCACAACTCAAAGATTGGTTTGTATTTCTTTTTGATACGTTTATTCATGGTTTACCTCATATTTTTGGATATTAGAAAAGCGCCTAGGTTTAACTAAGCGCTAAGTTTTACTAATTGCTTTGCATTTTCGTAGTAAGGCGTTAGGAAGTTGATAAATCCTTGCTTGTCACTTGGGTCATGTTCTTCTAAAAACATCATTAGCTCAAAGTCATTGAGAGCGTCAAACATTTCAGGATTTTCATTATCCCAAGCCTCAGCAAACTCCTCATCTTCTCCAAAAAGAGCATTAAACTTAAAGGAAAAATCCCAAAAATTATCAATCTGACCACTGACTGCTTGATTGAGCATGTCTAATACTTGCTGACTGTATTTCATAATGGCTTAAATCCTTTCAGTTTTTTACGTTTCATCATAGTCACTACAATATCTGTATCAGGTTCAGTGATGTAAAGAATGCCGTTGTAGTATCTAGCAAGCCTACCATTCTGTTCTGATACATAGTTAGGAGGTAGTGAAAAGGCTGTTTTGACAGTTTCATAGTTATAGGTAAATGTACCATCATTGCGTCTCATACGCTCTATGTAGCGTGCTATAGCATGGTCTCCAAACACTATACCGTCATTTTTGAAATTAAAGTAAGCCTCCACTGCCTGCTGTTTCTGTTTCTCAGACAGTTTCTCGTGAATATCTCCTTTGAAATAATTGACAATCCTATTATCATACCTCAAAGACTCTTTTTCAGAGTGGCTCAGAGCTTGGAAATCATTATAAGACTTGGGTGCTTTATTTCCCAAATTTTGTAGTATTTCAGAATACTCCTTTTTAGAACGTTTGTCAATAGATTTGTATAATTTTTTAACCGTATCATCATTGTAGTAGTATTTCTCCCTAGCATAATCACGGTGTAGGAATGGGTGCTGTCTGAGATAGTCTCTCATG
>NZ_JBNPOS010000068.1:0-1678 GCF_050315295.1 Streptococcus sp. SGI.013 | reverse complement strand
CAGAATGAAGACAAAGTCGTTAGAATTGTATTTCTAACGGCTTTTTCATGCGTAAAGTAATATAATAGAGATAGGAATCCAGTTAATAAGTAGAGGGAGAATCGCTATGTTACACAAAGAAAACCCAGACTACAATCGCGGTCAATTTGGTTTCTACAGTTTAGATGACCTTGTTCCTCAAAATCATCTCCTTCGTCAAATAGAGGAAGCTATTGACTTTTCCTTTATCTATGACTTAGTCGCAGATAGCTATAGCGATGAAACAGGGCGTCCTAGTCTTGACCCTGTTCTGCTCATTAAAATTCCAATCCTTCAGTGTCTCTTCGGTATTCGCTCCATGCGTCAAACCATTAAGGAAATTGAAGTAAACACTGCCTACCGTTGGTTTCTTGGTCTTCGACTGGATGATAAGGTGCCTCATTTCACTACCTACGGAAAGAATTATGTCCGTCGTTTCCAAGATAGACAGGTTATTGAAGGCATTTTCACCCATATCTTAGGTCTCTGTGTCAATGCAGGCTTCATAGATCCAACAGAAATTTTCATTGACGGTACCCATATCAAGGCTGCGGCGAATAACCGTAAATTCATCAACCGCGAAGTCGAAAAGCAAGCCAAGTTTATGAGTGAGCAACTAGAAATTGAAATCAATAGAGACAGAGTGAAGCACGCAAAAAAGCCGCTAGGGCCCGCAAAAGAGGAGGAGCCCATCACTAAGAAAATTTCTACAACCGACCCAGAAAGTGGTTGGTTTCATAAAGGGGACCATAAGGAAGTATTCGCTTATACAGCTCAGGTTGCTTGTGACAAGCATGGTTGGGTTCTGGCTTATAGCGTTGAGGCTGGCAATGTCCATGACAGTCAGGCCTTTCCTGTACTCTTCGCTAAACTCCAACCCTTTCAGCCTAGCTTTCTCATTGCCGATTCTGGTTATAAGACCCCTAGTATTGCTCGCTTCCTGCTAGAACAAGAGATTACTCCTGTTTTCCCTTACACACGACCAAAGGGGAAGAAGGGGAAACTACGCTCGAAGGATTTTGTTTATGATGAATACTATGACTGTTATATCTGTCCTGAGAATCAGGTCTTAACCTATCGCACTACAACCAGGGAAGGTTATCGGGAATATAAGAGTGATTCAGCTATCTGTGCTACTTGTCCACTTCTATCAATTTGTACAGAAAGCAAGAATAAGCAGAAAGTGGTAACTCGACACATTTGGAAAGAGGCTTTAGAAACCTGTGAAGAGATTCGGCACAAGAAAGGCATGAAGGAGCTCTACCAGAAGCGGAAAGAAACCATTGAACGTCTCTTTGGGACGGCCAAAGAGTACCACAATCTTCGTTATACAAGAGAGAAAGGCAAGTCCAAAATGGAAGATAAGGTTGGACTGACTTTGGCGTGCTTAAATCTCAAAAAATTGGTAAAAATAAGGGCAGGCAAGCTTTTTTATTTTGGACAATTACCCTCTATTTTAGTAAATAGAGGTGATTTAAATTCTATAAACAGAAAAAGACAAATATCAATCGAGATGTTTGTCTTCATTATGAGCACTCCAAAAAGGAGTGCTATTTTTGTGAAGAAAAAGGGTAGGAAGATAGGGTATAAACCAGAGAAGAGATAATGGGGTTGGAACGACTACGGTAATAAACTGAGCGACTTATGGATGAGCCTTAGC
>NZ_JBNPOS010000067.1:0-1693 GCF_050315295.1 Streptococcus sp. SGI.013 | reverse complement strand
CGATAGACCCCAAATAACATGAGTGGAATGGTAAAGCTAAAAACAAAACCATAGACAAACCAATCCCCAAATTGCCAGTAAAATAGGTTCAAGCCCAATACCAAAATGGTTATGGCGACGGCTGGAAATACAAAAATAACCTGTCTAGTTGTAAATCCTAACCATGCCCTGTGTTGAACCTTTGAGATGTCCTTAAAGACACGAGTGTTCATAAATGTTCTCCAATCTAAGTAAGCTATAAAAAGAGGAGGCGAGATAATGACTCCCTTCCTCCTACATCCCCAAAATACTTCGGGCGGTCCGTTGACTGCCAACCAAGGCAATGATTAACAAGATGGCCTGTACCAAGCCACCAAACATAATGGCGAGTGATTCCATCACTCCAGCTCCATTTGATACGGCAATCTTTCCAGCCGATTCAAACAAGGGAACAAGAGATACAATTAGAAAAATCAAAATACCTTGAACGGCATAGACCATTATATTCTTAAGGTAGCCAATCCCAACACTTCTCCAGTCATCACTAAGGAAGGTTGGAATGGTAACAGGGGCAAAAGGAATCATCAGATAGAGTTGGATAAAGCGAATGGTAATCAAGATATTGACAACCATGATGCTGGCCATTCGTACCAACCAAATGAGAATCGCAAAAAAGCCAATAATCATTTTTCCTACAATTCCAGATCCCTTAATGCCTGAGATGGTATCATAATTAGCACCACCATTCGTGACAAGACTTGCCACTTGTTCAATAACATAAGAGGCAATGGCAATAATGGCTTCCACAATAACCGTCGTATTGGTAATCACGACCGCGACCATGATGTAGCTGACAATCATAGGTGCTATGGCTTCAAAGGTCATTGCACCGCCTGAGTTTGCGATTTTCTTGGCCATTTTTGAAAATTCGAGTACAAGAACTACCGCAAGAATAGCTACTCCCAAGGGCTGCATAATCCCCTTGGTAATGGCTGTCATGTAAGACCACACCGTCGGATTAAAGTCCGCTAGTGACTTAACCAAGTTGGCGGTTGATTCTAAATCCACTTGAAACCCTTCAAAAAGGCTATCGCTAGATACTTTTTCAGAGGCTAGAAATACAAAAGGTGATGTAAAATTCATCATCATGTCATGTGCTGTCCTCCCCTCCTCTAAATGGTAATCTGTGTCACAAAAGCACCTGCGGCTCCCACCATGACCCCACCAACAATTTCTAGAATAGCATTTCGGACACCTGGACCACCATCTTTAATGTTGGTTGAAAGGTTGATAATGCCCATGACAACTAGAAAGGCTCCTACTGCAATTAAGCCTTTTTGTAATAGAGACATGGCTTGGGAGAACATGGAGCTAGCGTCCACTCCGTAAACAAAGCCTGATAGTTTTTGATTCATATAATTCCTCATTTCTATTAATGTAGTGTCGTTTCTGTGCTTAAATCCCTTATTTTATGGCCTGACAAATCTAACTCTACCTCAGCGGTTAGGGGATTGATGTGATAGTTCAACCAACGGTCATCGGTTTCCTTATCAGCGAGCAACTTCCAATGTTTGTGTTTGAGTGGGAAATATTTCTTGGTCCGAAAAACAGGAACTCCTGCAATGCGTACGAGACATTCATCTCGTTTCATATTCCCGACTTCATCAGCCGTCATCAAGTCACGGGCAATTTTCTGGTGAGAGGTAGAACTTGA
>NZ_JBNPOS010000066.1:0-1857 GCF_050315295.1 Streptococcus sp. SGI.013 | reverse complement strand
CACCTCAAAAGATAGCCTCTTTTGAAAGTTTTCCTGAATACCTGCCTCACGCTCTGAGTCGCCAAACTTTGAGAGCGTGGGGCTTTTTTATTTACTCAAAATCATATTCAAGCACATTGGTCATGTGTGACTGTGCCACTTTATTTCCTGCCTGATCGTATGCAGTGATGAAATATGATTTGTCTTCTTCTGTTTCTAAGAAAACAACCATATTGACAGCTCTGCTAACGCTATTCAAGACCTCAGTTTTTTCTGTATCTGACAGAGTTGAAAAACTGTCATTGACAGTAGCATTGATAGCTCCATTATCTTTTAGTTTGAGTTCGTAGATGTGAGCTGTCCAATCATAGCCATCAGCTCCCTCTTGGTTGAACTGGATGTTTTCATTGAAACTATCTGAGATTTTGACATTCATTTCAGCTACATCATAGGCAACCTTTTCAGAGCTTTGTTCAGTTGTCTCAGTAGATGAGCTTTCAGATGTCGAACTCTGCTCAGTAGTGGTAGTCTGAGTAGTCACTTGAGGTGTTTCTGTCTTAGGTGCAAGACCTAGAGCTTGTAAAATAAACCCAAGGGCAGCAAGGGCTAAAAAGCCCACTCCAAACAATTTCAATTTTTTCATGATATTCTCCTTTGATTATGGTTTATAGATGTCTACGACTTCTCCAATAGTTCTGATGTCATCATCTTCTGTTAGATAGATTTCCTCATAGCTATTGTTTAGACTTTGTAGGTACCAAGCCCCACTATAGTCACGCTTTAACTTTTTGACAAAGTTTTTGCCGTTTACCTGGAAGATACCAATATCATTGATGTCCACCTGGCTTGTAACTTTGATAAAGAGTAGATCATTATCCTCTATCAATGGTTCCATGGAGTCGCCTGCTACTTTGGCAATGGTGTCATATTTTTCAGGAACGTCATTGGCACGCAGTCTAACCTCCATGTGTAGATTGTCCTCCTGGAATGTACCACGGCCAGCAGCAACCAGCCCCTCAACATAATCAGTGACATAGTCCTCATTGTCTTCTGATTGGAACTTGTCAAAGATAGATGTTACTTTAGGTTTTTCTTGCTCCTCTAATTGAGCCTTGGCAAAGTCTAGGACTTTTTCTTTTCTAGATAATTCTAGTTTTTCGTATATAGGACCTAATTCAGCTTGAGCCTCGTTGTTTACTTTTTGGATCCCTAGTAAGTATTCAGGAGTAATGCCTAAAACTTTAGCAAAGTCATCAGCCCTGTTTAACGGAAATTCCCTTGTTTTATTGAAATATCTAGACATGGTAGATTTTGCAATTCCAACACGCCTAGCTAATTCACTCATTGACAACCCTTTTTCATCTATATTCTCTTGAATAAGTGAAATGATTTCATCATTAGTTCTCATGTTTCTTTTTCCTTTGATTTGATGATTTTATTATAACACCGTTCCCAAAAATATACAAGAGGAACGATAAAAAACATTTTTTGTTATTTTTTTCAAAAAATGGGTTGACAAAGTGGAACGCATGGGTATATAATAAAATCGTTCCAAAACGGGAACTAAAATAACAAAAAGGAGAACACGGTATGACAATCAATTTAAAACGATTGAAAGCTGAACGTATCGCAAGCGGGATGACGCAGGATGAAGTAGCTCACCGCATGGGATGGAAAACACGGACACCATACGCTAAACGTGAAAATGGTATTGTCTCTATTGGTGCTGATGAGCTAGCTCAAATTACTCTGATTTTTGGGCTACCAATGGAAAAAATCACTATTTTTTTTGACAACGACGTTCCCGAAATGGAACAATCATTGGCATAGAGAGGAGTTAGTATGAACGAACTCATCAACGTAACACTGAATGACAAT
>NZ_JBNPOS010000065.1:0-2236 GCF_050315295.1 Streptococcus sp. SGI.013 | reverse complement strand
AGGGCTTTTTAATGCCTGATTTCTTGTAGTGTAGCCTTATGCTCAAACTTTGGTCGGGGAGAGCATAGGGCTTTTTTATTATTATCTATAATAATCAGAATCAAATTTTTTATATTTTTCTAGGTAATCCTCTATTACATATAAATTTTCTGTTAGGAGATTATTTCTGATAAAAAGAAAGTCTTTTTCATTTAGAAAAATTTTCTTTTTGAATGACTTTAGATATTTTTTTGCTACTTCAAACGCTCTATTATAGTCATCTAAATCACAATTTTCAGCACAGTTTCTTAATTCAGTAACGATAAAGCTGTTAGCCATAGGGTATAAGTATATTGGATTCTTGATGTAGTCGTAGTTATTACTAAGACCGGAGCAATCAAGAAGTAACACCTTTATATAATATTCCATTGCTAAATAGTATTCTTTTTTATTTCTATACATTTCAGCAAAAGCATGATTATCATTTCTAACAAGTCCAAATTGTTGTAGATTTACATTTTTAGACATACGGTCATTTAAAATAGACGATTTTATTTCATCGAAATTTAAATTTGGGAACTTACTAAGGTAGTCGCTATATTCTATAGGGGTGATATGCCTATCTTGATGAGCTTTAATCAAATACTGCTTATCATTTAAGACTTGTTTACCCAAGGCGGTAGCACACAGGGAACTTGGAATGACAGTCTCAAAAACTTCAATATTTTCCATAATTCGTTCTATGAGAGTGTCCTTCTTACCAGAAGTTTTAAAATTTTCTTTATTTAAAATTTCTTTTAATTCACTAACTCTGAGTTTTTTTAAACTGCGCTCAGATTTTTGATCTTCTAACAACCCCAAACGAATAAGTTTATTTCTGTGTAGCTGTGGATTTATAAAGTAATCAAATTCAAAGTAAGAGGGAAATCTATCTGTAGAACTAGTATCTAACCAGTGGAGAAGTATAACATCTCCGATTTCAAGCAGATTATCATCAGTCTGTTGTGAAATGCCGGTTGATGTTTTAGTGAAATTCTTAGTAGTTTTCTTAAAAAGCTTATCAAAAAAAGACATGACTAACCCTCTCTATAAATTTCAACCACTTCACCAATAGTCCTGATGTCGTCATCTTCTGAAAGAAAAACATCATCATAGTCAGGGTTAAGTGATTTCAAATAAGGTCTACCATTAGATTTGAACTGTTTAACATAGTTTTCACCATTAACTTGGAAAATGGCAATATCGTTGTTATCTACCTGAGGGGTATGCTTGATGAAAAGCAAGTCTCCATCTTTGATTTTAGGAGCCATACTCTCTCCAATAACCTTTGCAACGCTGTCAAAATCATCAGGAACCTCACTAGATGGGATTGTGATTTCAGCGTCCACATAGTCATCCTGGATAACTCCATTACCAGCAGATACAAAACCAGTGATATACACCGTGGTCATTTGGATTGGTTTCCTATTTTGTTTATCACGCAAAGCAAGAGCTAAGTCTACTACTTTTTTCTTGTTGAGGTCATTGAGGTCATCATAGATAGATTGAATATCAGATACGGCAGGTTTATCAACTCCATACAAAATATAATCTGTAGAAGTCCCTAAAATCTGAGCCAGTTGGACTAGCTTTCTGCCGTTTGGGAGATTTTTAGCGCCCTCCCACTTAGAAATAGTGCTTTGTGATTTGTAGCCCATAAGTTCAGCTATATCACTTTGTTCAAGCCCTTTTCTTTCTCTGAGTGTCTTAATTCTATATGAGATTTCTTCATTGGTATTCATATTGCCACTCCTGTTTTTGATAAGTCCATTATATAGTACAAAAGAGAAATAATCAAGTGATATAGAGAAAAAAGTAAAAAAATATGAAAAAAAGTCATTTTAACTATTGACAAATGAGAAAAAATCATATAGAATGTAATCAAGCTTGAGAAAGCTTAATATAAAAAAATAAAGAAAGAGAGGGGTAGGTATGACCAAACCAAAAATCACTATCGCTGAAATCCGTGCTAAAAACGGTAAAATGACACAGCGTGAATTTGGTGATAGTGTAGGAGTAGCGCCACAGACGGTAAACTCTTGGGAAAAAGACATCTACCGTATAAGCGCAAAAAACCTCATGAAAATCTGTGAGATTTACCATGTGACTTCTAGTGATTTGCTAGGCACTTAAAAAAATTTTACCTCTCACATGATTATTTCTCATATAGAAAGGAGTCTTTATGAATAAACTCATCAACGTAACGCTAAATGACAAA
>NZ_JBNPOS010000064.1:0-2236 GCF_050315295.1 Streptococcus sp. SGI.013 | reverse complement strand
CGCTGATGTGCTTGCTGATTCAGACGCTGATGTTGAAGCTGACTCAGACGCTGATGTTGAAGCTGACTCAGACGCTGATGTTGAAGCTGACTCAGACGCTGATGTTGAAGCTGACTCAGACGCTGATGTTGAAGCTGATTCAGATGCTGATGTGCTTGCTGACTCAGATGCTGATGTTGAAGCTGACTCAGACGCTGATGTTGATGCTGATTCAGACGCTGATGTGCTTGCTGACTCAGATGCTGATGTTGAAGCTGACTCAGACGCTGATGTCGAAGCTGACTCAGATGCTGACGCTGATTCAGATGCTGATGCTGACTCAGATGCTGACGCTGACTCAGATGCTGATGTTGACTCAGATGCTGACGCTGACTCAGATGCTGATGTTGACTCAGATGCTGATGCTGACTCAGATGCTGACGCTGATTCAGATGCTGATGCTGACTCAGACGCTGATTCTACTGCTGACTCAGACGCTGACGCTGACTCTGATTCAGATTCCACTACAGATTCTGATGCTGATACTGACTCAGATGCTGACGCTACTTCTGATTCTGAAGCTGAACCTGACTCAGAACCTGATTCTGACAATGAGTCTGACAATGAGTTGTACTCGTCTTCATTCTTCTTATAAACGTGAGTTGTTTCAGTCATCTCAACGCCTGCATAAGAGAAGGTATATGGAAGCGTGATACCAGTCAAGTCAAGACCTGATACTGGTTTACCTGTTGCTGGGTCAATGGTTTCACCTGGATTTGTAACATCATCCGGGTTGAAGTCACGTCCAAAGTGTAATAAAAGACGATTAACTGCTCCTGTCGTTGCCGGTCCGATTTGGAAGCGTGATAGGTAAACATAGTCAGGGTTTTCTTTAAGATCTAGTTTGAACCATTCATTGGCTTTAAGTGAATTCAAATCCAATTCAGCAGGATCCGTAATTGGCGCTGACTCGACTTGTTTTTTAGGATCATTTGGATCTGTTGTCAACTTAGTTACTGTGTAAGTATCCAAGAATGACGCTGGCAACATGTTATTAGTGTTTGTTACACCTTTTGAAAGGACAGATGATTCAAATACTTTGATGAAGCCTTCTGTCGTTGTTGAGCGGAAGTCATGCGTACCTGTGTAGTTTGGATCCGCAACATAGATTGCTTCTGTGTAATCATGTGTTCCAGCAATCGGAGTTGCGATCGTTTTGTACTGGATGTATTTACCACCTTGAGAATCGTTAGTTGGGTAACCTTGACGTACACGGATAACATAAGGAATGCTAGACTGTGGTGTTACATCTACAGCGGTTGTTTCTGTGCGAACGTAGTCAAAGCCTGGGAAGTCACGGACATCTGATGGGATGTTTGTCAAGCCAGGAATCGTTGCGATGGTGTAAGTACCAAGAACTTCACCAGCTTCAGTCACGTAAGTTGTTGTGTTGGCAACCACACCCGGAACCTGAACGTTTGGTTGAATGGTATTCTCATCATAGAGAACTTTCAAGGTTCCATATGACGTATCTGACGCCGTTGTTGTATCGTACTCAGCAACAACTGGGCGACCACCTGCAGAATCTTGGAAGGTTGTAAACTCAGCTTTTTCACCTGGTGTCACTGTCTTAGTGTCTAGGATGTTGTTTGACTTATCAACCAACTCAAGTAAGACTGTTCCTGAAAGATCTTCTGCTACAGAGGCACGGATGTAGGCACCGTTTGATGATGACAAGCCGTAACCATTTGGTGAACCGACAGTTCCATCATACCAAGCTGAGAATGGGTAGTACTTGAAGGTCAAGTAGCCAGCAGTTGTTGTCGCAACAATTGTACCTTGCGTTGCTGATTGAGCTTCTGCCTTGTTAGGATCCTGCATGTCTGGGTTTGGCTCGATGAGTGCAACACCACCTGGGTTAAAGGTACCGTTACCTTCATTGACTGCTGAAGCATTGATATCTGCCAACATCGCCGTAAGGACACCATCTTCATCACGTTTCAACAACTCAGTTCCCAATGAATCATTAGCTGTTTTGATCGCTACAACTTGTGCTTGAATTTCTTCAACTGTTGCTGAAGTGTTGCCTAAAACAATTTTCGCTGCAGCCACTTCTGCTTTAGTGGCTGAGACCGCTGTTTCAAGATTAGTATCAGCTGCTTCTGCTAATTCTTTTTGACCAAGGTCAACCAAGATCTCAGCTTCTGAAGTTACTTGTTCAAGAACAGCACGTGCTTCTTCTTTTGTTTGAGGAGTG
>NZ_JBNPOS010000063.1:0-2246 GCF_050315295.1 Streptococcus sp. SGI.013 | reverse complement strand
AAGAAAATTTCGATTTTAGAACGCGGGAATTATGACTAGATATCCATCAAATTAACACTAGAGAGGTCGTTGTGGTTGACAAGTTGACGATTCTAGTAATTTAAAGTGAAACTAATCTACTGACGACCCCACTAAAATAGGCAATAGGCATAAGTATAAAAACACGATTAGAACTCGGGATAGAAGCTTTCATATTTTCCGATAGTCACTATTTTACAAGGTTTACAAATGTTGCTTGAGTAGTTATTATTTTTTAAGTGATTTTACTTTAGTAAGAATAGCAGCTCCAACCAATAAAATAAGACCAATAACGAGATAAACTAGATTAGTTGATTCTCCAGTATTTGGAAGTCGTTTTGAAATTTCTTTAGCAATTTTGTTAGGAAGATTTTTCTCTGCTTCAACTGCTTTTGACTTACTAGATGATTGAGTTGTATTATTGGATTTATTTACTTTTGAAGTAGAGGTACTTGATTTAGTGCCACTGTTACTTGATGTAGTCGTATTTTTATTTTCAGACGTTGTTGATTGTGTTGTTGACGTTTCTACACGATAGAAATAATCATTTAGGTTACCGGAGTTGTCGCTCTGACCAATTAAAATTCGTTCTTTCGTTTTATCTGAAGCATCTTGGTCTGATGCCTTAGCGCCAATAGGCATATAGGCTAATCCGTAGTGTCCCACTGCAGATGTAGTGACATCAGCGTTGAAACCACCGCGTGTTTTATCTTTCATAGCTGTAAATTGGCTAAGTTGACCATTTCCGATACTACCTGTGATTGCCCCATTTTTATCAATTGTTAGGACTTGACCGTTATTATTTTTCCAAGTTCCAGCCACTGTTTCCCAAGTAATAGTCGAAGTTGATGTTGTAGAGCTTGAATCTGTACCTGATGCGCTTGTTGACGTTTCTGTTTCAGAAGCTGACGTACTTGTTGATGTTTCTGTTTCAGAAGCTGACGTACTTGTTGATGTTTCTGTTTCAGAAGCTGACGTACTTGTTGATGTTTCTGTTTCAGAAGCTGGCGCACTTGTTGATGTTTCTGCCTCAGAAGCTGATGCGCTTGTTGATGTTTCTGTTTCAGAAGCTGGCGCACTTGTTGATGTTTCCGTTTCAGTAGTTGAAGAACTTGGTGTAGTCCCAGGCGCAGCGTAGCGTCCGTTTTTGACTTGGAAGGTTGCAGACTCTCCAGTGTACCAGTAAGTTACTCCGTCAGTAGTTGTTGATTCCCAATCAAATTCATTGTAGAGGACAACTTTGTAAGTGCCATCTGGGAGACTACCGATATAAAGATCGTCATGGTTTGATGTTTGATTGTTTCTCAAAGTAAGAAAGACTGGTCCCTGGGTAGCAGCAATTTTCCCTGTATTAACATCAATAACATCTGCAGCGAAGTTGATAAATTCTGTAGGAAGGCTATCGACGCTACCGGTAACACGAATCAGATTGCCAGTTGTTGTTTCAGTTAATGAAACTGCAATAGAGCTTTTTACCTGACTCGGTTGTGTAGTAGATGGGCTAGTTGTATTTGTAGCTGCTTCTTCAGCAAAGGTAGGAACGGATATTCCAGCCGATAGAAGAGCAAGAGTTACTGCACTTGTAAATAAAAATTTCTTTGATTTCATATTATTCTCCTGTTTAAGTTCCAAAGGAATAGACAATGGTCTTTTTATAGACCGAGTGAACTATAACCGTCCTTAGTTTTATTTTAAACAATCTGATTTCAACTTTTTTTATATTATATGTCTAGAGATACAGATAATGTAAATGTGATAGTAGTCTTAGTAACCACTTTTTGTCATTCTAATTGACATTATAAAAAAGAGACGGTTATCCTATTTATTGGTGGACCAAATAGATGATTTTATTGTACCTCCGATTTATATTTAAAGAATTTATGATTATCAAAATATAAATCCTTAATTTAATAATAAAACAAAATAGATCAAAAACTTCCAATCGAACGTAAAAGTTCATTTTTTCTAAAAACGATTTAAATAGGAAAAAAAGTAAACATATAGGTTCGCAACTTTCCAATTTAGGAAATATGAAATATAATAGATACAGGAGAATAACGAAAAAGGAGTTTTATATGACAGAAACACAAGGTATTAGTGGAAAAGTTTTTAAATATCTTCGAGAAAAACGTGGATTATCCTTAAAAGAAGCAGCAGCTGATACAGTGACTCCACAATTTTTAGGTCGATTTGAAAAAGGGCAGTCAAGTTTGTCAATTGATAATTTT
>NZ_JBNPOS010000062.1:0-2593 GCF_050315295.1 Streptococcus sp. SGI.013 | reverse complement strand
GTGCTAGATAATATCATGCAAGCGTACGGTGCAGGTATTGAAAATGCGAAAGCACAGGCTAAGTCTGAGGTACAGGCAGAAAACGACAGCTTAAAACAACAGCTTGAGCAACAGAACCAAGCTATCAAGGACTTGCAGGCTAAAGAGGGAGCTAGTGAGGAAAGCAAGCAACAGCTGGCAGACTTACAGGCTCAATTTGACCAGTACAAGACTGATAGTGAGACTAAACTTGCTCAGGTCACAAAAACAAACGCTGTAGCCCTTGCTTTGAAAGATGTGGGAGCTTACAACTCAGAGGACTTGATGAAGTTCATTGACCTAGACAAGATTGAGCTAGGGGAAGATGGAAAGCCTATCTTAGAGGACACAATCAACAACCTCAAAGAGTCCAGCCCTTATCTATTCCAGAGTGGAGATCCGCAGCCTAACCCTAAGATTTCTGTAGGAGGAAACCCAGCGGCAGGAGCTGACAACCTCAGTGCAGAAGACAAGGCCCTATTTGCAGGCTTTGATAGCGTATAAACCACACAAAAAAAGAAAGAGGTAATTTTACATGGTAGTAAACTACGCAGCTAAATTTGACAACAAGGTTGATGAGCGTTTTGCCAAAGAGGCTCTCTCTACTGGCATTATCAACCAGGATTTTGATTTTACAGGCGTTGACACAGTCAAGGTCTACTCAGTTCCAACATCAGGAATGAACGACTACAAGACATCTGGCCAAAACCGCTACGGTGAGGCTGAGGAACTTGGCAACACCGTTCAAACTATGGTCCTCAAGAAAGACCGTTCTTTCACATTCACTATTGACAAAAAATCTGAACAGGACACTAACGGGGTCATGGAGGCAGGAAAAGCTCTTGCACGTCAACTCTCAGAAGTTGTTATCCCTGAGGTCGATACCTACCGCTTTGCAACTATCGTAGCTGGTGCCCACACAGACCACATCACAACCGCAGGTGTGACTAAAGATAATGCCTATGAGGCTGTCCTTGATGGTCAGGTCAAACTAACCGATGCATTTATCCCAACAGCAGGCCGTGTGTTGCATGTGTCACCTAAGTTTTACAAACTCATCAAACTAGACCCAACATTTGTGAAAAACTCTGACCTTGGTCAAGAAGTCACTATCAAGGGTCAAGTTGGTATGATTGACGGTTTGCCTGTCGTATTGACACCAACATCACGCTTGCCACAAAATGTAGAGTTCATCATTGCTCACCCAGTGGCTACCACATCACCTGTTAAGTTGGAAGACTACAAGGTTCATGACAACCCACCAGGTATCAACGGTAAACTCGTTGAGGGTCGTATCCGTTATGACGCTTTTGTTCTTGACAACAAGAAAAAAGCTATCTACGTTCACAAATCAGCATAAGGAGGGCTAAGTAATGGCTAGAAAGAAAGCTGAGGAAACCACAGAGGAAGTGGTGGAGACACAAGGAGTAGCTGAGGAAACCACAGAGGAAGTGGTGGAAACACAAGAAGTAGCTGAGGAAACCACAGAGGAAGTGGTGGAAACAGTTTCTATCAAAAAGTCAGTTACTTTAACTAAAGATGGGGTATCATTTACCCTGTCTGACCCTATCATGATTTCAGCCTTTGAGAACCAAGGCTATGAAGTGGAGGAATAACGAAAAATGGCAAAATTCAAAGCAACATCAAACGTGGTCTTTGTCGTTGACGGCAAAGAAAAGCATTTTGATGAAAATGGTGTATATGACATGGAAGTAAAGACAGCTGAGGAGCTAAATGCTAAAGGGAAACTTACTCACCCTGAACTCAGTCCATTCTTTGAACGTGTCGAAGAAGAAAAAGCAACAAAGGCGGAGAAGTAACACCGCCTTTTTTAATTGGAGGTGGTTACTATCGCTTATTTAACTGAAAAAGAATTTGAGGATTTTGGTTTTGATGAAGTTGAGGGCTTTGACAAATTACTAAAGAGAGCTGAGGTGTCTGTCAATCTCTTTCTTAATGGTTTCTATGACTTTGTGGACTTTGAGAAAGAAATTGAGCACAGAAAGAAAGCTGTCAAAATGGCAACAGCTTTCCAAGTGGCTTATCTGGACGCCAGCGGTATCATGACTGCTGATGACAAGCAATCAGTAGCCAGCGTGTCGCTTGGTCGTACCTCTGTCAGCTACAGAGACACCTCTCAGACCTCTTTAGAAAGTGCTAGGTATAATTTATCACTTGACGCTCTGAACGCTCTGAAAGGGGCAGGATTTGGGTACAGGGGGGTGGGTTATGACAGACATTGACAAACGCTTGTTAGTTGATACAGTAACGATCCAAAAGACCACAGAGGAACTAGATGGCTGGGGTAAGGCTGTATTAGCTGACCCAGTCACTCTGAACCCTGTTAGGTTTGATAGACAGTATCAAGTCCAAGGGACGCAAAACAACCGCAAAGAGTCCAAACCTAGCCTTTTGTTTGTGTATCCTAAATATTGCCCAGTAGTCCTAGACAAAACCTTTGAAAATGCCATAGTCAAAGACGGAGAGACAGAGTACAGGGTTACTACTGTAGTTCCTGTCAGCTATCCTCATAATAAGAAAATCTTTTGTTATGAGCTGGAGTGTATCTGATGGG
>NZ_JBNPOS010000061.1:0-2669 GCF_050315295.1 Streptococcus sp. SGI.013 | reverse complement strand
GATACAAAATCTTCAATTTATACCGATTTTATTGCTATTTTAGGTGTGTTTTCTGCTTTTGTTTTTGTATTATTTGGTGGCATTGAGATTGCAAGAGCGGCTTTTGATATTGGTGATGATTTACAAACAATGGACTTATCTAAGATGATAACAATTTCATGTTTAATGTTGATTGGTGTTTTGACATTATTATATTCATTGTTATTGTGGATTGCTAGGATAACTGACAAAAAAATTGGGCATTGTGTGGTCGAAGAGTGTGAAAATGGTTGTAAGCATAAATGGAAACATTTCTATATGCGCCATTCATTTTATTTTACAATAGTCATCTTTTTAACAGCCATTACTTTTATCTCATATGTTTTTTTCTAAAGCCTCGACGAATCGAGACTTTTTTTCGAATAATAAAGTAGGAGAAAAACTCACGCTATATTATGATGAACTAAAAGAAGCGATTAATAGAGGCTATATAAAGGGTGATACTGTACAAATTATTAGAAAGAATGGGCTAGTATTTGGCTATGTTCTCCCTAATGAACCAGTAGAGTTCTACGAGTTAGCAGCCATGCACGTTTATGGTATAATAGATAGCGTAAAGAGAAGATAGGGCTTTACATTACACACGAGTTTTGAGCTAGCTCTTTTTTATTGCCGTTATAACCGCAAAAACAAAAAGTTTGTAAAAGTGTTGGCTACCGTTATAAATAGTGGCATAATATATGTACAAGGAGGAAACTACAAATGAAGGAATTCGGACTCATGTTTATGGCATTTTTTGCTATTATGAACCCTTTGTCTAATCTCCCTGCCTATATGGCTATTGTGGCAGATGATAGTGATCGTATCTCTCATAAAATTGCTACTAAAAGCCTTTTAATTGCTTTTGTGGTTATTACGTTTTTTGTCATGACGGGTCACCTCATTTTCAATTTATTTGGAATTACACTTTCTGCCCTTAGAATTGCTGGTGGGATTCTAGTGGCGATTATTGGTTACCATATGCTAAACGGTGTACATGCTCCCTCTGCAAAAGGAATGGAAAGTCAACCATCCGATCCAATGGAAGTAGCAATATCCCCGTTAGCGGTACCATTATTAGCAGGTCCAGGGACAATAGCGACTGCAATTAATCTTTCGCATGGTGATATTAAAAAGCAAGTTATGACTATACTAGCTTTTGGGCTTCTTTGTTTATTGACCTACTTTATTTTAAGAGAAGCCAAAAGAATTTCATCAGCATTGGGAAAATCGGGCATGGGTATCATCACTAAAATGATGGGGTTAATCTTAACAACAATTGGCATTCAAATGTTGGTTACAGGTATACAATTGACTTTTCATCTAAGCTAAACAAGTGGCAATATTTGGATATTTATGATATAGTAGGTTCGTGGTGATAAGCCACAACGGCATTTTAAAGCCTTACGAGGGATAAAGGTATCAGAGTCTATCTGATACCTTTTATAACTTGCAATTTTATCCACATCTGATAGAATAAGGGTGTATGGGTGATTTAAAAGGATATCCCTTTTAAAATAATGGGACTCTCTCAATTTGAGGGAGTTTTTGTATATTATATATGATATAATATTAGTGGCGTATGAGTGGGGTACGTCAGTGAGCACTGTTCAGATGCACACTAAAAAATAAATAATCTGAACACACGAACATGATATGGAAGGGTGGGAGGGTTAGAAGTTCTTCTCTTCCCATAGGTCGGCATTACCCATACGCTGACCTTTTTACTTTGCCAGATATTTGCAGTGTAATAATTTTATGCTATAATGGAGGCTGGATGTGTGATCCAAGGTTGGTGTCTTACTAACCTCTACTTGTGGCAAAGCCGTATGGAATTCCATACGGTTTTCTTAATTTTGTGATATAATGAGCATGTACCTAATTATTAGTAATAATCTTCTATTACAACGTACCCTAATCCCAATTAACTTATACGTTGTAGGTGTTGGCGTAAGCTGACACCTTTTATATTTGGGGCAGATTTGGGGCGGATAACTTATAAACGTTGATACATCAGTATATATAAATCCGTCTACCGCCTTTTATAACTCAATTTAATAAGAGTTCTCCTAAAAAGTCCGTAAATCGGGCTTTTTTTGTTAATATGCTGATAAATGTAATCGCTAAACTTTCTATCTATTCACGAAAAGAAGTTTTACAACATTAACAATCACTCTCTCTATCCTTTACTCCTTCTAATGCATTTGCTATACTGTTAACACTTTAATAAAGGAGGTTTGGTGATGAAAAAATTAGCTAAGGGTGATCATATCCGTGTTCTTAGCCCATCTAGTTCCATCGAACGTTTAGGGGGATTTGAAGCCAATTTATCTGCCAAAAGAAAATTAGAAGAACTAGGTTTTACAGTGTCCTTCTCTGAGCATTATTTTGAAAATGATAGATTTTATTCATCCTCCATAAAAAGTCGTGTCGCAGATTTACATGCAGCATTTGCCGATCCAATGGTCCATGTCATTATGACAACTATTGGAGGATTTAACTGTAACGAATTGTTACCTTATCTAGATTACGATCTCATCCGAAACAATCCGAAAATTTTTTGTGGGTATTCCGATACGACTGCCCTTTTAAATGGTATTTATGCCAAAACAGGCCTTAAAACTTATATGGGACCTTCTTTCTCTAGTTTT
>NZ_JBNPOS010000060.1:0-2670 GCF_050315295.1 Streptococcus sp. SGI.013 | reverse complement strand
AACTCCTCAAACAAAAGAAGAGGCAAGTGCTGTTCTTGAACAAGTGACTTCAGAAGCTGAGATTCTGGTTCAGATTGCCAATGGTCAAACGACTCCTAGTCAAGAGTTGACAGATTCAGTAGCGGTTAGCACCAAAGAGATTGCGGCAGCTAAGCTTATTTTGGGGAATACTGAAGCGACAGTAGAAGAGATTCAAACAGTGGTTGACTCTGTTAAAAATAGCAGTCAATCACTTGGAGCTTTACTCATAAAAGATGACGAAGATGGTATCATTACATTTGCGCTGGATACGTCAACGACTGCAACAGCAACTGCTGCAGGGAGTGCCAATAATGTTTCTGGTGTTACAACTGAATGGATTATTCCAGATGCGGTTAAGGCAGCTAACACAGGTTTGGATGTGGCTGCCGGAGATGCAAGTGTGACTCCAGCAACGAATGCTGTTCCTACTGAGTATAAAACAACCTTACCAGACGGTCGTGAAGTCTTTACGGTATTAAGTTTAAATTCACAGAGCAATCCAAACAGTGAAAATACTTTTAATAACAAATTTAATAAAGATTATTTCTTCCAATTCTCAAATGATAGAGAGGGAGGAGCCGACAAAATCTATGCTGATTTGGTTGATAAAAGTCAGAATAATACAATTATTGAGTCTATTGAGATTCCTATAGGTTCTTCAGGTAAATTTAGTACCTTGGCTCAATATGAGAGTGCTGGTTATTCATATAATTTTCGATATACCATAACTGAAGATAATACATCAAGTAAAAAATTAGTAATCGATAATCCTCATGGTGGTAATACAAATACCATTGTGTATGATAAGGTTAGTCCAGGCTCTGTTGGTACAGAGTTAAATATCCATGATGTTTTAGTTCCAGTTAGCACGACTCAAGATACTTATTATATTGTAAAAGCTACGGATAAAAGAGCAGAAGAGCTACTAGCTACGTATACTCAGAAAGGTGGATTATCTGGAGATAGTTACACGATTGCTGGTGCTCTAGATTTTAATAATTATGAGTTGATTGTTGAAGATGTGCCGACTGTTACAAATGGAAATTTAACCAGAGATTACACAATAGGGGCGAAGACACTTCAAAGCATTATGACACATAATCTTGTGCGTGAATTGGAAATTACCCGCAAAGATGGTACTCACAAAGTGCATATTTACCTCTTGAATCCAGATGGTGAAAATATGCTATCTTTAGACAGGAATCAGAACATTACGGTAGCAGACCTTACATCAGAAAACTTTATAAAGTTCTTTACATCTGAAGAAATTGTTCCTGGTGCAGTCAATACGCTAGAAGGTAGTTATAGTTACACTTCAAAACATCAATTTGAAAGTTACAAAACTAATCCTCATACAACGACAAATGTTATTACAGGGGAAACTAATAATTTTGCTAGAAATGGAGAAAACTTCCCTGAAGGTAATTTCTTTATTCCAGAGCATGATGCTATAACTCTAAAAGGAAATGACGGTCAACCTTTTGGTTTCGGTGGTGTTCAAATGCGTTTGGTCAACGACAATGTTAAAAATGAACAGCACGCAACTTATTACTATGCTGAAAAAGGTGGCGTTACAGTCTATTACGTTGATACTGAGGGTAACGTTTTACAAGACTCTAAGTCTATTTATGATCATGAAGCTACAAACACAGCATATGATACGAAGTCTGTAAAAGATGAAAAGATCACAGCAGCTGACGGTACAGTCTATTACTACAAAGAAATCGATACAACAGGTCTTAACCCAGCTTCAAGCAACACCGACACTGAAAAACGTACGATTGAAAAAATTACTGAAGAACTTGGTACAGTAGCGCGTGATACGCTTAAAGAATTGACTTATGTTTACGAACAAGCTGGTAACGTTGTTGTTAACTACATCGCTGAAGATGGTACTGTAATCAAGCAACCTGTAAACGATGAAACAAACGCTAAGCCAGGTACTGAGTACAACACAGCTGATAATAAACCAGAAACCATCACAACAGCAGACGGTAAGACTTATGAGTTGATCCCAACTGCAACAATCGGTAACGAAACTGGTAACGTTGAAGCTAGTAAGACAACAGAAGTAACTTATGTCTACAAAGAAGTCAAAGGTTCAGCATCCGAGTCAAATAGCACATCTGTCTCAGAATCAGCAAGTACAGCAATTTCAGAGTCTGAATCAAACAGCACATCTGTATCAGAATCAGCAAGTACAGCAATTTCAGAGTCTGAATCAAATAGTAAGTCAGTCTCAGAATCAGCAAGTACAGCTATTTCAGAATCTGAATCAAATAGTAAATCTGTATCAGAATCAGCAAGTACAGCTATTTCAGAGTCAGAGTCAAATAGTACGTCTGTCTCAGAATCGGTAAGTTCATCAGCGTCTGAATCAGCCTCAGTCTCATCTAGCCAATCTGAGTCATTGTCAGCGTCAGCGTCTGAATCAGCCTCAGTCTCATCTAGCCAATCTGAATCACTTTCAGCATCAGCATCTGAGTCAGCATCAGTCTCATCTAGCCAATCTGAGTCATTGTCAGCGTCAGCGTCTGAATCAGCCTCAGTCTCATCTAGCCAATCTGAATCACTTTCAGCATCAGCGTCTGAATCGGCTTCAGTATCATCTAGTCAATCTGAGTCATTGTCAGCATCAGCATCTGAGTC
>NZ_JBNPOS010000059.1:0-2770 GCF_050315295.1 Streptococcus sp. SGI.013 | reverse complement strand
AAAAAATTGTAATTCCAAAGGTTTTCTCACTCATTTCGCCGCTCGCTACAAAGGTTACTTGACGTTTATCTTCTAAAATATCACTTTCATCAAGCGACGTTGACAAGCCGCTCCACGGCTCTAGAGCAATAAAAGGGCTCTTATTGACGGTTGACCATAAAATCAAATTTGGAAAATCTTCAAAATCCAAACGCAATCCTTTATCGTGTTTATGAGATTTCAAAGAAACGCTGCGTGAAGCTAATTTATCCAAAGTAATGGCATCTTTGGCAAACAAAGCATAATCCAAATTTAGAATATTTTGCTTTTCTAAAAATGGCGTACGCTTATTCACATCAAGAAGCCCTGTTTCTGGAAAAGATTCTGGAACAGTACAAGTTTCCTCTTTTTCAAATTCGAGATAATAATCTTCATAACACTCATCAGCAAGCAATGGGCAATTAAACCCAGGGTGCCCACCAATAAAGTAAGGCATGACCTTTTCCGTCTCGCGATTTGTCACTTGGTAACTTGTTTTAATCGTCTTTCCAATCAAAGTGTAAATGATTTTCAACTCAAAATCATAAGGATAATTTGCCAACATTTCCGCATCAGGGGTGATTGAAAAAACAAGGCTATTTTCAGATAATGGTTCATAAGTAAAAGTCTTCTTACGCACCAAACCATGTCGCGGTATCACACCTGTAAAATGGGGACGGCTACTAGGACGATAAATAGCTTCATCATCACGTAAGCTCCCACAAATCGGAAATAATACTGGTGCTTGTGAACTCCAATACTCTGGATTTCCTTACCACAAATATTCGACGCCGTCTTTATCTTTTATGGATGACAAAGCGCCACCAAATTCCTTAAATTGAACTGTTAAGAAATCATTTTTTAATTCAATAACCATTACTTTCTCCTAAATAAAATGAGAATGAACAGCCTCATAACTGCCATTCTCATCACGCGTAAAAACAAAATAATAAAAGAAGTTTTAGTGAGTTAGATTAGATGTATTACTATTTGGCTTCTTGATAAGCTTGATTACGTTTTTTCATTTCTCCTTTATACCAGAAGAAGAGCAACGTGTAAACAACTAAAGCAATAGCTGCATAAAGAACGTAAGTCAAATCACCAGTTGAAGCTTTACCAACAAAGAATGCCAAGAATTTTTCAATTGGTCCTTCCATTGTTGTATGAGAAATCATGGTCGAAGCATCTAAACCACTTGGAAAGGCACCCACTTTTTTAGCAGTTTCTGTGATAAATGGTGCAATCAACGTTCCTGACCACAAGAATAGCGGTAATTCAATAGCACCAATGACAATCATGCGGATTAATTTACCACGTGTTACAACTAGCAAAGCTGGAGTAACCCCCATCGCAATAATACCTGCGAGCGGTAATAATTTATTTCCTGGTAAAACAATTGCTTCTAACAACATAATTGGAGCTAAAATATTAGCGGCAGCCCATACTTCTGCACGACCTGCAATGAATGGCCAGTCCAAACCAATATTTAATGTGCGTCCTTGTAATTTTGAAGAAGCAAAGTCAGTAATACCTTGAGAAAGTGGTTCAACAGAAGCGATAAACCATGACCCAATCAATGAGAACAATTCCAAGCAGACAGCTGCTGTAAAAGCTAAAGAAGCAATTTCAGTTGGTGTTTGACCTGCTAATAAACCAACAAAGATTCCTAAATAAATACCAATTGCAAATTTTGAACCCCAGAAACCAATTTTAGCATTTAATTTAGCAGCATCGAAGTCATATTTATCAAGCCAAGGGAAAAGCTTGTCAAAAATTTTATCGAATACCATAATAATTGGATTCATCATGTAGTTCATGTGAGTTGTTGTCATCGGATTTTCATCACCAGTACCCAATAAATCATTAAAAGTAGGTTTCATAAGGTCTGAATTGATAATTTTTAAAATACCGATAAAAATAACCAAAATCGTTGCAATCATGAGGTTTGCTCCACTATAAATAGCAAACAAGCCAACAATTGATAAATGCCAAATATCGAAAATATCAACATCAAGCGTATTGGTTTTATTCAATACCAACATAATGATATTTACAATGACCATTACCATCAAAAAATATAGGGTATAAGGTGAGCCCCAAGTGATAGTTGCCAACGGTGCCCAACCAACGTCAGTGATATTTAATTCCAAACCAGTTCTGGCAACAAAATCAGCCATAGCACCCGAAAATGCCGTTGACAAGATATTGATAATTGCGCTAATACCCGTTAAGGCAATTCCTAGTTTAATACCACCTTCTAATGCTTTAGTGAATTTCACTTTAAAAAAGAGGGCAATGACAGTCAAGATGATTGTCATTAACGGAGCGGCACCAAGGCCAATAATTGGTTGGAAAATCGTATTTGCAAAGTCGATAATTACATTCATTTCATTTCTTCCCTTTCTTTCGAAAGCGCTTTAATTTATTTGTTTAAGCTATTAATAACGTCTTCCATTTTCTTATAAACAGGTTCTGCCATTGCTGGGATACGATAAAGAATAGCACCAGCATCGACAACTGGAATCTTAACATCAAAGCCTAAATCAGTCTTAGAAATTTGTGCAAAGATGTCATAATGCGATAACAATTCTTCATTGATATCTTTAATCATAACAGCATCACACGATACTTGATAACCACGTTTAGTCAATTCTGTTTCTAGAGCGTTTTTAATTTGGTGACTTGAGTTAACCCCAGCTCCACACGCTGCTAAAATTTTAATCATGAGAAATTCCTCCTTAAAAATTATTTT
>NZ_JBNPOS010000058.1:0-2942 GCF_050315295.1 Streptococcus sp. SGI.013 | reverse complement strand
TTTGTGCTTTGGATAGTTCCAGACGACAAACGAAAGCTAGCCATTTCCAAAACTATCCAGAAAGAACTTTATAACTTTTGGGGATTGTTCACCGTGATTACTCTGGACGACTACCAAAACTATATCAAAGGAGGGATTGATGGACTTGAAAAATCAAGATAAAGACTCCATAACCAGCTCGCACACCAAGCACGAAAAGAAGCAAATCGGTCGAACAACTTACTTTGTCTGCCACTATTTTACTGGAAATCGTCCGCTTGAAAATGTCTTAGAAAGGCTGATTTTAAGCGATAAATCACTACTTTAACAGTAGTAAAAATGGTATAATAGAAGTATAAGGTGTGTGAACTCCAAAAGGAGAAAACACATGAACAGAACTTTGACAATTTCAGATTATAGACAAGTAGATACTTCCAGACTGTCAGATATTACGGTTGTTTATTGCCGTTTGAGCCAAGACGACGGATTGGACGGAGACAGTAATTCTATTATCAATCAGAAGAATATTCTTTTTGAAGTGGTAACCAGACAAAAACTGCCAAATCCCGTCCTTTTCGTTGATGATGGCTTCAGCGGAACAAATTTTGAACGACCGGCTATTTCAGAAGCGTTACGGCTTGTAGAAAATGGGCAAGTTTCAAACTTCATCGTTAAGGATTTGAGCCGTTTGGGGCGGTCTTATATCAAGGTTGGGCAACTAACGGAAATTACTTTTCCGAGTTTTGATGTCCGATTTATAGCCCTTAATGACGGCATAGACTCGAACAAACCGAATGAAACCAACTCGATTTTCTTACCTATCAAAAGTCTCATGGACGAAATGTATGCTGCAGATACCAGCAAGAAAATTCGGGCGGTTATTCAAGCTAAAGCACGAGCTGGTGAACGTGTGACGGTTAATCCGCCTTACGGTTATATGAAAGACCCAGACAACCCTAAAAACTGGATAATTGACCCAGTTGCCAGCAAAGTTGTGAAACGGATTTTTCAAGAAGCGAAAAGCGGTAAATCAGCCAATGAAATTGGTAAGTTGCTTGAAACTGAACATATCGAAAAACCAGATGTTTATCGAATCAAGAATGGCAGGAAGCCACTTTCTGGAGTGAAAAATTCTAACTATTCGCCTTATTACTGGAGTCGTGAAACAATCACAAGGCTATTAGGACGCGAAGAATATCTTGGACATACCGTCAATCTTCGGAAGCGCTCAAAGTCTTATAAAGACAAGCGTCAAATAAATAATCCGAAAGAAGATTGGTTAATTTTCAAGAATACCCATGAAGCGATTATAGACCAAGAAACTTTCGATATTGTCCAGAAAATGCGAAGCCACAAGCGTTCAAATCAGCGGTATAAAAATCGGCTTGGACATGAAAATCTGTTTGCGGGACTGGTCTTTTGTGGAACTTGTGGGCGGAAGCATTACTTTTGTCCGCAAGAGAAAAATGGATTAAATCACGACCATTACAAATGTTCTGGCTACCGCAGACCAATTGACGGGTGTGAGAATCCACACTACATTCAGAAATCCGCTCTGATTGCGATTGTGAGCGACAAACTCCGCCAGACCATTTTTGAAGCCCAGCTTGACCGAGAAAACTTTTTGAAGAAGTTAGAACAACAAAGTCAGGCTCAATTCAGCAAGGACAACAAACGCCAGCGTCAGCAACTCCAAAAGGACGAACACCGCTCCAAAGAAATCGACCGTATTATTCAACAGCTTTACGAAGACAATCTTCTTGGCAAAATTTCAGATGAACGCTTCGTGAAGTTAAGCCAGACTTATGAAGAAGAACAGAAACAACTTCAAACTTCCATTTCTGACTTAACAGAAAAACTCGCCAAACAACAAGAAGACGTCCTGAATATCTCCAAGTTTATGACGAGAATTTCCAAATATACACAAGTTTCAGAGTTAACCGTTGAAATGGTAAATGAGCTGATTGACAAGATTGTAATTCACAGGCCAACTGGCACGAAACGCAACCGAATTATCCAGATAGACATTTATTACAATTTCATCGGAAAACTAAACAACGAAAAAGCGAGTCAGGCGGACTGACTCGCTACTATTAACCCCTAATAACTAAACTGCTAGGTGTCAGCTCGGCTATTCCTAGCGATTTTTTAACGTTTAGCCATAGTGACAAAAGTAAACTTGTCTGGTCGGTAAGTGATGGTTCCATATTGGAAAACTTGACCATTTGAAAGATAGGTTAGACTAGTGACCACAGCCACCATGTCATAATCTCCCAAATCCATATGTTCTTTTTCTTCATTTGTTGCATATCGAAATGAGATTTCACGTCTCGAATGGGTGATCTTAAGATGTAATTCCTCTTCTAAATATTGGTAGATGGAAGTCTCTGCAATCTCTTTATTAAGATAAGGGACAACACGACGGTCGAAGTAGGAGAGTTCATATTCTAGGCGCTCCCCGTCAATTTTTCGACTTCTGGAAACACGATAAAAGTCAACGCTGTCATCTACTTTAAAGGTATCCATCAATACTTGCTCACCTTGTACAATATAAAGGCTAGTAAGTTGTGTCTCAATTGTGTGATTCGCATCACGGTTGAGTTCACCTGATGTTTTGATCTCAGCTAGATAATTATTTTTAGTTCGACCATGCTCGAGGACAATGGAGTTACGCCCTCTCATTTTTTGGATATAGCCATCGAGTTCTAAAAGAGAGAGAGCTTTTCGTATGGTATCTTTTGAAAAGCCATACTGCGTCATCAACTCATTTTCACTCGGTAATTCTTGATTAGCTTTTAACTCGCCTGAATCAATTTTATTTTTGATATTTTGATAGACTTCTTTGTATTTGCTCATAATATAGGTGCTTTCTCTAAAGTTTCCTTATTAGTTTACCATATTTTTGAGAAATGAAACAAAAAAATCATCTAACTTTTCTAAAAAATAAAAGAAAACCGTAAAAA
>NZ_JBNPOS010000057.1:0-3269 GCF_050315295.1 Streptococcus sp. SGI.013 | reverse complement strand
TGAATCGCTATAAATACAGTGTTTGAGACTGACATTTAATTGAAAATATGATAGAATATTTAGTGACTAATTATGTGAAAGGTAGGAATACTATGAAAGGTATTATTCTTGCTGGTGGTTCAGGGACACGTTTGTATCCTTTGACGCGTGCTGCTTCTAAGCAGTTGATGCCAGTTTATGACAAACCCATGATCTATTACCCACTCTCAACGTTGATGTTAGCGGGTATTAAAGATATTTTAATTATTTCAACGCCAACAGACCTACCACGTTTTAAAGATCTTCTAGGTGATGGTTCGGAGTTTGGAATCTCGCTTTCATACGCAGAGCAACCGAGTCCAGATGGATTAGCGCAAGCTTTTATCATTGGTGAGGACTTTATCGGAGATGATAGTGTGGCGCTTATTTTAGGAGATAACATCTATCACGGTGCTGGAATGTCTAATATGTTGCAACGTGCAGCAACTAAGGAAACTGGTGCAACAGTCTTTGGTTATCAAGTGAAAGACCCAGAACGCTTTGGTGTGGTTGAGTTTGATGAGGAGATGAATGCGATCTCTATCGAAGAAAAACCTGAACACCCTCGTTCAAATTATGCAGTTACAGGGCTTTACTTCTATGATAATGATGTTGTAGAGATTGCTAAAAATATTAAGCCATCTCCACGTGGAGAGCTTGAAATCACGGATGTCAACAAAGCTTATCTGGACCGTGGTGACTTATCTGTTGAGCTTATGGGGAGAGGTTTTGCTTGGTTGGATACAGGTACGCATGAAAGTCTTTTGGAGGCTGCTCAGTATATCGAAACAGTTCAACGCTTGCAAAATGTTCAAGTCGCTAACTTGGAAGAAATTGCCTACCGCATGGGTTACATCACAAAAGAACAGGTGCTTGAGCTAGCACAACCGCTTAAGAAAAATGAATACGGACAATACTTGCTCCGTTTGATTGGAGAAGCCTAATGACAGAGAACTTTTTTGGCAAAACACTAGCCGCACGTCGAGTAAAAGCTATTCCAGGGATGTTGGAGTTCGATATTCCAGTACATGGTGATAACCGTGGGTGGTTTAAAGAAAACTTCCAAAAGGAAAAAATGCTTCCACTTGGTTTCCCAGAAAGCTTTTTTGCAGAAGGTAAACTACAAAATAATGTTTCCTTCTCTCGCAAAAATGTTCTTCGTGGTCTTCATGCAGAGCCGTGGGACAAGTACATCTCAGTAGCTGACGAAGGAAAAGTCCTTGGAACTTGGGTTGATCTTCGTGAAGGTGATACTTTTGGAAATACTTACCAAACCATTATCGATGCGTCAAAAGGGATTTTTGTACCACGTGGTGTGGCAAATGGCTTCCAGGTTTTATCTGATAAGGTAGCTTATAGTTATCTCGTTAATGATTACTGGGCTTTAGAACTCAAACCTAAGTATGCTTTTGTTAACTATGCAGACCCCAGTCTTGACATCAAATGGGAAAACTTGGCAGAAGCAGAAGTTTCAGAAGCAGATAAAAACCATCCGCTTTTAAAAGATGTGAAACCATTGAAAAAAGAAGATTTGTAATGTTTGAAATTTTTTTAGAAATTGCAAGCGAGCTCAATCAACTGGGAATTACACCACTCTTGATGGGGTCAGTTGGCTTAGAAGAGCGAACAGGTCAAGACTGGCAGGTGCGTGATTTGGATATTCATGTCCCCAGCGATCCTCGTGGCTGGGAAGCGCCAGATGAGGTGCGCATTGACCGAGCAAATGAGTTGATTGCCATGATGGAAAAGCTAGGCTACACCTTGACAGATCGTCATGAACATGAATTCCAGAAAAATGGTATTTCCGTTGAATTTGGCGGTCTACATTCTCTTCCGAGTTTTGCAGGCGTTGAGCTGAAAGATTTGGAAGAGTTGGAAACAGATGGCGTTCGCTATTATTTGCCAACGCTTGAGCAATACCTGAAAATCTATCAAGCCTCATCTAAAGACTCCTATCGAGCTGATAAAAATAACCAAAAAGATTTTGCTAAAATTGATTACTTGAAACAAATATTGAAGTAATTTGGCAATAGAAGAAGGCTAGCATAGCAAGCCAATAGTGATAGTTTCCGCCGTAGAAAAAGCAGGATGACGATTTGCGTAAGCTTTCAGGGAAATTTTGAACCTAAGGTTTCATGGTAGCCCCACTACCTAAGGAAACTATCAAAAAAAGAAATAACTTTTCGGAGAAAAAAATGTCTCAATTTAAAAATATTATCGTAACTGGTGGCGCTGGTTTCATCGGTTCAAACTTCGTACACTATGTTTATAACAATCACCCAGATGTTCATGTAACTGTCTTGGATAAACTCACCTACGCTGGGAATAAGGCTAACATCGAAGCCATCCTTGGTGATCGAGTTGATCTTGTTGTCGGCGATATTGCAGATGCTGAGTTGGTGGATAAATTGGCTGCTAAGGCAGATGCCATTGTTCACTATGCGGCAGAAAGCCACAACGACAACTCTCTCAACGATCCAAGTCCTTTCATCCATACCAACTTTATCGGGACTTACACTCTTCTTGAAGCGGCTCGTAAATACGATATCCGTTTCCACCATGTATCAACTGACGAAGTGTACGGTGACCTTCCTTTGCGTGAAGATTTGCCAGGTCATGGTGACGGTCCAGGTGAGAAGTTCACTGCAGAAACCAACTACAACCCATCATCACCATACTCGTCAACCAAGGCTGCTTCAGACTTGATTGTTAAAGCATGGGTGCGTTCATTTGGTGTCAAAGCAACGATTTCAAACTGTTCAAACAACTACGGTCCATACCAACACATCGAGAAATTTATCCCACGCCAAATCACCAACATCTTGGCAGGAATCAAGCCAAAACTTTACGGTGAAGGTAAAAACGTTCGTGACTGGATTCATACTAATGACCATTCGACTGGTGTTTGGGCAATCTTGACAAAAGGCCGTATGGGTGAAACTTACCTAATCGGTGCTGACGGTGAGAAGAACAATAAAGAAGTGCTTGAATTGATCCTTGAGAAAATGGGTCAACCAAAAGACGCTTACGATCATGTGACTGACCGTGCAGGACACGATTTGCGCTATGCAATTGATGCAAGTAAACTTCGTGATGAGCTTGGCTGGACACCACAGTTTACCGACTTTTCTCAAGGTTTGGAAGAAACTATTCAATGGTACACTGATAACCAAGACTGGTGGAAAGCTGAAAAAGAAGCTGTTGAAGCCAACTACGCTAAAACACAAGAAGTACTTAACAAATAAGAAAAA
>NZ_JBNPOS010000056.1:0-3319 GCF_050315295.1 Streptococcus sp. SGI.013 | reverse complement strand
AAAAATATGAAAATTGACAAGAGATTCAGATTTGGCTAGCAATTTTATTGAAAAAGTGATAAAATAAACTCGTATGGGTTTGATCCCAAAAAATAAAAGGAGGCCTTTAAAATGGCAATCGTTTCAGCAGAAAAATTCGTCCAAGCAGCTCGTGATAACGGCTATGCAGTTGGTGGATTCAACACAAACAACCTTGAGTGGACACAAGCTATCTTGCGTGCAGCAGAAGCTAAACAAGCTCCAGTTCTTATCCAAACATCTATGGGTGCTGGTAAGTACATGGGTGGTTACAAAGTATGTAAAAACATGATTGAAAACCTTGTTGAGTCAATGGGTATCACTGTACCAGTTGCAATTCACCTTGACCACGGTCACTATGAAGATGTTCTTGAGTGTATCGAAGTTGGTTATACTTCAGTTATGTTTGACGGTTCACACCTTCCAATCGAAGAAAACCTTAAATTGGCTAAAGATGTTGTTGAAAAAGCACACGCTAAAGGTATCTCAGTAGAAGCTGAAGTTGGTACTATCGGTGGTGAAGAAGATGGTATCATCGGTAAAGGTGAATTGGCACCAATCGAAGATGCTAAAGCAATGGTTGAAACTGGTGTTGACTTCTTGGCTGCAGGTATCGGTAACATCCACGGTCCATACCCAGCAAACTGGGAAGGTCTTGCACTTGATCACCTTGAAAAATTGGCTGAAGCTATCCCAGGTTTCCCAATCGTTCTTCACGGTGGTTCAGGTATTCCTGATGAGCAAATCAAAGAAGCTATCCGTCTTGGTGTTGCCAAAGTTAACGTTAATACAGAGTGTCAAATTGCTTTTGCAAATGCAACACGTGAATTTGTACGTGACTATGATGCAAACGAAGCAGAATACGATGCTAAAAAACTCTTTGACCCACGTAAATTCTTGGCTCCAGGTTTCAAAGCTGTCCAAGGTGCTGTTGAAGAGCGTATCGACGTATTCGGTTCAGCAAACAAAGCATAATTTTGCTTGATATGTTGATAAAAGGTTTATCCTTAAGGATAAACCTTTTTTTGATTAAACACCTGATAAAAATCTTATTTAATGGTCAGTATTTTAAAGAAATGTTATAATGTAAAATAATAAGTGATGGAAAGTAGGATGACATGGTAGAGAAAACGACACTCAAGGAATTACGCACTCGCTCAAGTATCTATGATGGGATGGTAAAATCGCCTAACCGAGCGATGCTTCGTGCGACAGGAATGACGGATGAAAACTTTGAGACACCTATTGTCGGTGTCATCTCGACATGGGCTGAAAATACCCCTTGTAATATTCATCTTCATGATTTTGGAAAGTTGGCAAAAGAAGGCGTTAAAGCAGAAGGGGCTTGGCCTGTTCAATTTGGGACAATCACCGTTGCCGACGGTATTGCTATGGGAACACCAGGGATGCGCTTTTCTCTGCCTTCTCGTGATATTATTGCAGACTCGATTGAGGCTGCCATATCAGGTCATAACTGTGATGCTTTGGTAGCGATTGGTGGTTGTGATAAAAATATGCCAGGCTCTATGATTGCGATTGCTAATACTGGTATTCCAGCTATCTTTGTTTATGGTGGAACGATTGCACCGGGAAATCTTGATGGTAAGGATATTGATTTAGTTTCTGTTTTTGAAGGTGTTGGACGTTGGAATCATGGTGATTTGACAGAAGAAGAAGTTCGTCGGATTGAATGCAATGCTTGTCCAGGTCCTGGTGGTTGTGGTGGAATGTACACAGCAAATACAATGGCATCTGCAATTGAAGCTATGGGAATGAGTTTGCCAGGTTCATCTTCACATCCAGCCGAGTCGCCAGAGAAAAAAGCTGATGTTGAGGCGGCAGGGCGTGCAGTTGTTAAGTTGATGGAAATGGGCATTACTCCAAAAGATATTATGACAAGAAAAGCATTTGAAAATGCGATCACGGTTGTCATGGCTCTAGGTGGGTCAACAAATGCGATTTTACATTTGATGGCTATTGCTCATGCGGCTAATGTGGAGTTAACTTTGGATGATTTTAATGATTTTCAAGAGCGTGTGCCACATTTGGCAGATTTGAAACCTAGTGGTCAGTATGTTTTCCAAGATTTATACCATGTTGGTGGTGTTCAAGCAGTTATGAAATATCTGTATCAAAATGGTTTCCTGCATGGTGACGTTTTAACATGTACAGGTAAAACATTGGCGGAAAACTTGGAAGAAGCTCCTGATTTGAAAGAAGGTCAAAAAGTAATCATGCCTTTAGAAGCACCAAAACGCGCGGATGGTCCATTGATTGTTCTTCATGGAAACTTAGCTCCAGAAGGAGCTGTTGCTAAAGTATCTGGTGTTAAGGTTCGTCGCCATGAAGGTCCTGCTAAGGTCTTCAATACAGAAGAAGATGCTGTTAAGGCTGTTTTAGCAGATGAAGTAGTTGATGGGGATGTCGTAGTGGTTCGATTTGTCGGACCAAAAGGTGGACCAGGTATGCCTGAGATGCTTTCGCTTTCTTCTATTTTGGTTGGTAAAGGACAAGGTGAATCTGTTGCCCTTCTAACAGATGGACGTTTCTCAGGAGGAACCTATGGTTTAGTAGTGGGACATATTGCACCAGAAGCTCAAGATGGGGGTCCAATTGCTTACCTACGCGATGGGGATATTGTGATTGTTGACCAAGATACGAAAGAATTGACGGTTAAAATCTCTGATGAAGAGCTAGCTAAACGTCAGTCAGAGACTACGCTTCCCCCACTTTACTCACGCGGTGTTCTTGGGAAATACGCTCATATTGTTTCCTCGGCTTCAAAAGGGGCGGTGACAGATTTTTGGAAAAAAGATAATCAATAAAATCATTCTAAAATAAAAAAGCCAATGTTGGCTTTTTATTTTGGGTTAATTCTAAGGGCGATACGACCGTATCGTGAGATTCGAGTCATCTTCCAAGCAGGAGACCAAACGATTTCCACTTGCACGCTTTTGACAGCATCAATCTCTTTTAAGCGACGGACTAACTCGTCTGGCATAGTGTCAGCACAGCTACACCCTGCATCAGTAAAGGTCATAACCACTTTGCAGTGTCCATTTTGATCTAGAGTTAATTCATAAATTAATCCTAGATTATAAATATCTAGTTCAATTTCAGGATCATAGACACTTTGCAAAATAGAAATGAATTGATCTTCAAAATCTTTGACGCGATCATTTATCTTAATATCTTCTCTCATATTACTTTCTCTTTTCGATAGCATTAGCTTTATTCTAACATAAAACCTTGAAAAGATTCAATGGTTTAGCTATCAGAAGGCAGGAGAGAAATAAAAAAT
>NZ_JBNPOS010000055.1:0-3423 GCF_050315295.1 Streptococcus sp. SGI.013 | reverse complement strand
ATAAATTTAGAGATTTAGAAAAAATCAAAGAAATCATATACGGCGAAAATGAAATAGATCCCGTACTAGTGGCCCTTCTTTATGAATATAAGGATAGAGGAAAGAAAGGGTACGAACTAACAGAGAAATTCTTTCGATGGTTTGAGCAAAAGTTTTCTACAGATTATCAAATTGATGGACCTGTTAGAGCTGGTAAAGACATTAACTTATGTGATGTGCTTGATAAATATGACAAAAAAACTCCTGCGGATTTCATTATAACTGATAAAGTTTCGAGGGAAATTATTGCAGTTGGGTTTGCTCGCTACGACTCAGATAGAGGTGGAGCTCAAGAAGACGACCGTACATCTGGAAATAGGGATAAAATCACCCTAATTAAAGAGTACAATAAAAAAATGAACCGTCAAATAAAAGTAATTTTTTTGAATGACGGTCCAGGTCTTTTATTAGGTTCAATGTGTTTTGAGATGAGGGGATAGCTGTCAAAAATTAGTCACTTGAACATTATTGTCTTTGAGGGAAGATATCCACTGAGGGCTTGCGTATGTGGGAACATATCCATAGACTTCGCTGTTTTTTGAAAACCGAGGTATACTGTTAATTCTTAGTAACCAATGCTCTAAATAACGTTACTCTTCTATTCACTAATGTAATTCAACAATCTTTCTAAAATATCATGTGTAACTTTTAAGTTGTATTGTTCAAGAAGGTGACTTCGCAAATCTATAACTAACAGTAAGGAATTTTTATAGGCTTCAAATAATTCTACCTTATCTAATCGAGCAGTGGTCTTTGCAAACTTTTTATAATTTTCAAGGCTAATTTCTTTTTCAAGGTTCTTACTCATATTTAGCCAATTATCCGCATTTTTTTCTACCATACGTATAAGTTGTAGTATATTTTTTTGAAGCTGTGATAAGAGTTCTAAAGAACGAGCATATTCTCCTCTTTTTAGAACATTGATTCCCATCAACCATAGATTAGAGAAATCACACAACAAGAAATTAGCATTTTCTTCAGTAAGTCTATTTGGTCTTGCACCACTTATCTCTAATAAATAATTTTCTAATTGCCCTGTTTCATCGTAAATAAGCATATCCTTCATATCAGGAATATAACCTGAATCTTTAAACGAGGGGATTATGTTCATATCTTTTTCAGAAAGGAAATGAAATTCCCCACGTATAAGATTATCAAAAATAACTACCTCTGTTCCATACTCATTTTTATAAAGCATCAAGTACGGAGCTACGTCAAACAACCAGTTGGATGAATCAAAGTTCGAGGTTATGCTATCTTTCAAAAATATATAGAACTCTATATCCGAGTATTGGTCACCTTCTCCTTTGGTAAACGATCCATACATCATACAAGCTGTAATTCGTTCATCTGACTCAGTAAGATTCTTAACGTTTGCAATTAATTCTTTTTGTTTTAACATTTCTTCACCCTTTCATGTAAATATCTTTTAGTTATTGTGGCAACTCAAAATCTCTACAAACCTAAATTAATATTTTTCGTACAAATGTTATTGCAAAAAGCATCATCATGCTCCACAAACAATAGTGTAGGACAATATTCCAAAATCATTTTTTCAATTTGGATACGTGAAAAAATATCAATATAGTTCAATGGCTCATCCCATATATACAAATGTGCACTTTCACAAAGGCTTTTAGCAATTAGTACTTTCTTTTTCTGACCAGCACTAAAATCCACCATGTTCTTATCAAACTGCTCTCTATTAAAATCCAGTTTACGAAGAATCGTTTTAAATAGAGTTTCATCGATCTTATTATTATAGGCAAATTCAGATAGATTACCTTTTAAATATGAAGTATCTTGCGAAATATAAGAAATTTTTAGTCCACTTGCTAGCATAAAATTTCCGGTAAATTTAATATCATCTCCATTAATCAATTTTAGGATACTAGACTTACCACTCCCATTTTTTCCGATAATGGCAACTCTATCACCAATATTGACTCTGAAATTAAGATTACTGCATACTTCTTTATCTCCATAAGACAATGATAAATCATTCGCTTCTATTAAGCACTCTTTGTGAAATTCAAGTGGTGAAATTTTTAAGTCGTCATATTGTTCGATGTTGTGGAGCAGCTCTGATTTTTGTGAAACAGCTTCCTGATGTCTTGACTCAATATTTTTGGCACGTTTCATCGCTTTTGCAGCTTTATGTCCAACATAGCCCTTATCCAGTTTTGAACCAGAATTTGTTGTTCCATATTTACTTTTTTCTACTTTATTTGACCAGTTTGAACTACGTTTTGCTGCATAAGACAACCTTCCTATTTCTTTAAGGAGTTTCTTGTTTTCTGCCAGTTCAAAATTATCTTGTAACGTTTTGTTCTCCCACCAAGAAGTAAAATTTCCCTTTTGGATTTCGATATTCGTTTTATTGATAGATAGTATATGGTCAACACATTGATCAAGTAAGCTTCTATCATGAGATACCAAAATAAACCCCTTCTTGCGTTTCAAATAGTTTTGCACTACATTACGTGCATCGATGTCAAGATGGTTTGTAGGTTCATCAATAAGCAGGAAACAACTCGCTGTAAGGAATAAAGCTGCAAGAAGGACCTTCGTTTGCTCACCATTTGACAATGTATTAAACGGACGATATAAAACATCTTCTTGAACATCAAGCAATGATATTTCACGAAAAATCTCCCAATCCATACATTCCGTACAAATACTCTTCATTACTTCAATTGTATATAGACTCTTATCTTCCACATCATAAGGAAAATACTCAAACTTAACTGTAGAACTTATATTGCCGGAATACGCATATTTGCCAAGCAGTAAATTTAAGAAAGTAGTTTTACCGCGTCCGTTTCTTCCAATAAAACCGAGTTTCCAATCTGTATCTATCTGAAAACTTACATTTTCAAAAATATTGTCATAACTTCCTTCATATGAAAAAGTTAGATTTGAAACATTTATTAAAGACATGTATTTCTTCCTCCTTTACATTATAAAAATTTTATAAGCAAAGTTGGTTTTCGGCATTAATTACTCTACAATGTTATCCAACTCTGCATGGATTTTGTCATGGATGGCATAGTGTTATTGTCTATCACATTTATCTTCCTTTCTTTTACAAATATTAAAAGCCGCAAGAAAGTAAATTCTTACGGCTCAAAAACAAATACTATTATTACCTTTTGTAATATATAAGGTTACTGTAATGTATTATTGAGTGTCGAATACTTAACTTTCTTGCAATTTGCACAACAAAACAAACGGTTCTATATCCGTTTCTTTAAATATCTTATTATGCATCATATAATTAGCAAGAAAAGTTATACATTCTTCCACCTCCAAGTCTTTTTATTATATCATATTATCTTCAAAAATCCAATATAATTTTTCTGCTTTTGTGATTTTTCTGTTTTT
>NZ_JBNPOS010000054.1:0-3530 GCF_050315295.1 Streptococcus sp. SGI.013 | reverse complement strand
AATCTAAGCCTTACGGCACTAACTTAGTAATAAATACTAATTTACAAAAAACTAGTAGTAATAATAAATAAAGAAAGGGATAACCAAAGTTATCCACAGGTAGAAAAATCATGATTGACAAAGACAGAATTATCCGAGACCAACAGAAAAAGATTGAGCGTATTGAAAAACTCCAAAAAGAGCTACACGCTATCTCAGTATTTGGACTGTTTACGCTAAAGGTTGTGGGTATCCCAGATGAAAACGGTACGCTTGAGGTGTCATTGGACTCCATGCACAAACTTTCTCATGTTATCGAAGATGTGCTAGAGGGTATGGAGCCTAAGAAAGCTATCAAAGAGACAATGACATCATTTGACGAAGACGACGAGGAGGAAGACTAATGCTAGAGAAATTGAAACGATATTTTGGACTAGATGAACTGGCAAAGGCCGAGCCAACTCAAACCGATAGCACTCTGATTGAGCTAAAATCCCTCAAAGCTGAGAACCGTAGGCTTAAAGGACTTATTGACCAAAAAAACGCAATACTACAAGAGCTGTCTCAGGAAAATATGGCTATTGGCCGTGACCGTCAACAAATGGCTGACATCATTGCAAGACAGCAGCGACTGATTGACGCTTATGCAACTCTATCATCTTGAGGAGGTGCAACATGGACGGTACTTACCCATGGTTTGACTATGACCGTGACTATCTACAACCTGAGGAACCAGGCCAGGTACATGATCCTGATGAATGGGTATTTAGAGGCGGTCAATGGATTTATGTAGGAGATAACTAGCTTATGGAAAGAGAACGCTATGAAGACAATGCTTACTGGCGGAAACGTTACCTAGAGCTTTGTTACGATCTAGGAGAGATTATCAATGAACAACATGACAAGATAATCTCAATTACCAACGAAAACAGACGCTTAAAGCGTGAAAATTGGAACTTAAAACAGACAAAAAGGAGAAGAAAATGACTAACAATCAATTATCAACACAGACTAAGCGTGATATTGCCATTGATACCAGTGTTTGGACTTTTCAGGATGTCAAACGCTATTTTGACCCTCAAAACTTGCTGACTGAAAAACAAGTAGGGCAAGCCTTATCTCTTATCAAGGGACGCAATTTAAACCCTTTGGCAAATGAGGTCTATATCGTTGCCTACAAGAAAAAAACTGGAGGCACAGAGTTCAGCTTGATTGTCTCTAAAGAGGCATTTCTAAAACGTGCTGCCCAAAATCCAAATTATGAGGGATTTGAGGCTGGTGTTGTAACCGTAGATACTGATGGAGTTATGCACGAACGCAAAGGAGCTCTCATGTTACCTGGTGACACCTTGGTAGGCGGCTGGGCTAGAGTCTATAGGAAAAATTTCAAAGTACCTGTAGAAATCTTTGTCAGTCGTGAAGAATATGACAAGAAACAGAGTACATGGAACGCTATGCCAGCAACAATGATCAGGAAGACAGCCTTAGTAAATGCTCTGCGTGAGGCATTCCCTGAGGATTTGGGAAATATGTACACGGAAGATGATGGCGGTGAAACTTTTGACCGTATCAAACAGGCGGAACCTGTTGAAAGCCGTGAGGATGTTATGGCACGCAAAATGGCTCAAATTGAGCAGACGAAACAGGAACAAGCTCAGAGACAGACTGACACAAGCTATCCAACTGATGATGTGATTGATCCTGATGATGAGCCAGTACAAGGTGAGCTATTGGAAGATTTGGAATACTAGGAGGACAACATGCAAGAATTACAAGCAAAAGTAACACAGGCACAGGTTGAAATCATTGACCGTGAAAAGTTTGAGCAAGGTATAGCTGATGTAGTAGCCAAGTATGAAAATTACACGGTCACGGCCGCAACCATCAAGGATGATAAGCAAGTTTTAGCTGACCTACGCAAACTCAAAAAACAAATCTCAGATGAGCGTATCAAGATTAAGCGTGAGCTGTCACAGTCTGCTGATGAGTTTGACAAATATATCAAGGACACTAGCGAGCCAATGGATAAAGTCATTGATAAAATCGCTCAAGATGTTAAAGAATTTGAGGAACATCAGAAAGCTGTCCGTTTGGATACTGTCAAGAGCTATCTAGCTAACAAAGCGGCTGAGTATATGCTAGACCCTAGGCTTTTTGATGAGAAAGCCCTAGAGTATATTAAAGCCTCTGACTTTATGGCGGATGGTGTGACCTTGAAGAAAGTCACCATGAAATCTCTTGAGGACATGGTCACATTTGAATATCAAAACCAACAAGAGAAAGAAAAGGCTAAAGCTGCCATCTCTGGACAATGTGCTGAGTACGGTATGACTGATCAGCCGTATATCCGTATGTTGCAGTCAATGTCTTTGGCTGATGTAATGCAACAAATCATGTCAGACTATCTTTTTGAGCAAGAAAAGCAAAAAATGCGACAGGCTGAGGCTGAAAGAGAGCAACTTTTGGCAGAGCAACAAACGAAACAGCAGGCACAGGCTCAGAAATCAACAGAGCCCCCAAAAGTTGACCCAGAAACAGGCGAGATTTTGGACGGTGGACAATTATCCCAAAATGAGCCTGACACGCTCAGAGGGGCTGAAAATGAGCCGAAACGCTACACACAAAAAATGACCTTGGAAGTCTATTTTACCAACACAGCAGAAAAGGACTTATTCAAGGCAGGACTGTCAGAGCTTGGTTTTGAACACAAGCAAAATTATCAGGTCAGCGGCTATCAACGAATTGAGCCAGTAACTCAAGAACAGCTCAATGAATTGTGTGGGTGGTAAGAATGGATAAGCAAGTAAAACAAGTAATTGATGAGCTTGAACCGTTTAATCACGGCATAACAATAGCGATCCACCAAAACAAAAATGAGTGCATAGCAACCTTTAAAATGCCTAGACAGTTTGACACCAAAAAAATAAAATTCACTGGATGGAATGAAGATGTTAGGAACAGAACTAGTTGCCACTCTGAAAATGACTTACTAGAGGCTTATGTTTACAAGGTTTGGAATGTCTCTAATGATTGGATTTGCATTGAGGTATTACCGTTTTAGGAGGGATCTATGGAAATCAGAACAGTATCAGATAGCGTGGCTATCTATTCAGACGGCAAGAGGCTACAAGTCATCCATGACTTAGGAGATGAGTTCGTCCTTGATTTTGGGTATCAAACTGAGAATGTAGTCAATATTGACGAACTTAGCCCAGGTATTGTTGGTAGCATTGTGCCAGTTTTCAAAGTCAGCGGTTTTTGCTCTAAAGGTGGAGAGGGAATGCACAGCTTACGCTGGGCGATCCTCCAATTCCAAATATTTGAAAACTACATCAAGGACAATCAGGCTGATTTGCTTGATTGGTATAAAAATCCAGGAGGGGAAGATGTTCAAAGTTAAGGTTAGATTTAATGATGGCTCATCACTTGACTACACCAGCAAAGACGAGGCAGAAGAAAACAAAATCAAGTACAGTTTGGATAACAATGTGCCATTGGCAATCGTAGAAAGTAATAGAACAATAATGATTGTTCCTCAAAATATTATTTTT
>NZ_JBNPOS010000053.1:0-4473 GCF_050315295.1 Streptococcus sp. SGI.013 | reverse complement strand
GTCTTTTATTTTTTACACAAATTATGAGAAATATTTTGACGAATGCAAAAATTTAGCGTAAAATAGTAATGCTATTAGTTTATAAAGATATGATGGGTGATTTGTCATATGTGACTAAGTAGAGCGCATAGTAGGTAAGCAACCTCATGCGTAGTGTTATTAAAGATGGCCAACAAGATCACTGCTTTAGGTATTTAGCGTGACTTGCCTCATGGTCGTTCTATCATCTAATTAAGGAGAACTGTTTTGGAATTAGACGTATTTGTTGGTCAAGAAAAAAGTGAATTATCAATGATTGAAGTGGCACGGGCCATCTTAGAATTACGTGGTCGTGATAAAGAGATGTATTTCAGTGACTTAGTTAATGAAATTCAAACTTATCTTGGAAAATCAGATTTAGAAATCCGTGAAGCACTTCCATATTTCTACTCAGATTTGAACACTGATGGTAGTTTTATTCCATTGGGTGAAAATAAATGGGGTCTTCGATCATGGTATGCCATTGATGAAATTGATGAAGAAATTATCACGCTTGAAGAAGATGATGAAGGCGCACCAAAACGTAAGAAAAAACGTGTTAATGCCTTTATGGATGGCGATGAAGATGCCATTGATTACAACGATGATGATCCAGAAGATGAATCTTACGTACGTAACGATGAAATAGGATATGACGAAGAAAATCCGGATGACGAAAAATCAGAAGTAGAATCATATGATTCTGAAATCAATGAAATTATTCCAGATGATGATTTAGAAGAAGATGTAGAAATCAATGAAGAGGATGATGAGTTTTCAGAGGATGATGAGTCTGAAGATTTGGGATAAACGTTTTCAATTTGACAAAATCTGACGGATGGTTTATAGTATTTATCGGGCACCTCTTTTTGAGGTCGGATAAGCTCCCTAAGTTTTTAGGGGGCATTTTTTGTTTTTATAGGCAAAAACTCCAAATTTCAGTGATTATTTTTAGGAAGAGGAAAGAAAATGACAAAGTATATTTTCGTAACGGGTGGTGTTGTATCATCTATTGGTAAGGGGATTGTAGCAGCAAGTTTAGGCCGTTTGTTAAAAAACAGAGGCCTGAAGGTGACTATTCAAAAATTTGATCCTTATATCAATATTGATCCAGGAACCATGAGTCCTTACCAACATGGTGAAGTGTATGTTACTGATGATGGTGCTGAAACCGATCTTGATTTAGGACACTATGAACGTTTTATTGATATTAATCTTAATAAATACTCTAATGTCACTACAGGTAAAATTTATAGTGAAGTTCTTCGCAAGGAGCGTAGAGGAGAGTATCTTGGAGCTACTGTTCAGGTTATTCCACATATCACTGATGCTTTGAAAGAAAAAATTAAGCGAGCAGCGACAACAACAGACTCAGATGTTATTATTACCGAGGTAGGTGGGACAGTTGGTGATATTGAAAGTCTTCCTTTCCTTGAGGCTCTTCGTCAAATGAAGGCTGATGTGGGGTCGGATAATGTGATGTATATTCATACCACTCTTCTGCCTTATTTAAAAGCAGCGGGCGAGATGAAAACTAAACCCACACAACATTCAGTTAAAGAGTTACGTGGACTGGGCATCCAACCTAATATGTTAGTTATTCGTACGGAGCAACCTGTTGAACAAGGCGTTAAGAATAAATTAGCTCAATTTTGTGATGTCGCACCAGAAGCTGTTATTGAATCGCGAGATGTAGAGCATATTTATCAAATTCCGCTAAATATGCAGGCGCAAAATATGGATCAAATTGTTTGTGATCATTTGAAGATTGATGCCCCTAAAGCGGATATGACAGAGTGGTCTGCGATGGTGGATAAGGTGATGAACCTTAAAAAGACAACAAAGATTGCTCTTGTTGGGAAATATGTTGAATTGCCTGATGCTTATCTTTCAGTTGTAGAAGCGCTTAAACACTCAGGTTATACCAATGATTCGGCAATTGACTTGAATTGGGTCAATGCAGCTGAGGTGACTAAAGAGAATGTTTCTGACCTTTTAGGTGATGCCGATGGTATTATTGTTCCTGGTGGATTTGGTCATCGTGGAACAGAAGGTAAAATTCAAGCGATTCGTTATGCGCGTGAAAATGACGTCCCTATGCTAGGGGTTTGTTTGGGGATGCAATTGACGTGTGTTGAGTTTGCTCGTCATGTTCTTAATTTAGAAGGTGCTAACTCCGCTGAACTTGATCCAGAAACTAATTATCCAATTATTGATATTATGCGTGATCAAATTGATATTGAGGATATGGGGGGGACACTTCGTTTAGGTTTGTACCCATGTAAGCTAAAAGCAGGAAGTCGTGCAGCAGCAGCTTATAACAATCAAGAAGTTGTTCAACGTCGCCACCGTCATCGTTATGAGTTTAACACAGCTTTTCGTGAGCAATTTGAAGCGGCTGGTTTTGTTTTCTCAGGCGTCTCACCAGATAATCGTTTGATGGAAGTCGTTGAGTTGCCAGATAAAAAATTCTTTGTTGCAGCACAATATCATCCAGAGTTGCACTCTCGTCCAAATCGTCCAGAGGAACTTTATACAGCCTTTGTGACAGCGGCGGTTGAAAATACAAAATAAGAAAGAGGCTCAGCCCTCTTTTTTTCAGTTGCCAAAAAGTGTATAATAAACCCTATGAGAAAATTATGGATAAAACATATTGTACTAGGTTTAATAGCAATTAGCCTACTAAGTACTGGAGTGGCTAGTTTTTATTTCTTTCATGTAGCGCAAGTAAGAGCTGAAAAGAGCTTTATTAATAATACGCCGACAGCCAAATCAGATCCGCTTTATGAAGACGAACAGAAGTTTGATCAGCTGTTCAAAGAAATACTTTGGATGAATCATCAAGGGGTTAAACAAGATGCTTGGTATGTCAAAGCAGATCAAGAAACAGATAAAACGGTTATTATTGTACATGGTTTTGCTCAAAGTAAAGAAAAAATGAAAGCTTATGGTTGGCTATTTCATGAACTGGGCTATAATGTTCTGATGCCTGACAATGTTGCTTCGGGTGATAGTGGCGGTCGTATTATAGGATATGGATGGAATGACCGTCTGAATCTAATGAAGTGGATTGATATTTTACTGGAGTGTCAACCTAATAGTCAGATTACCTTGTATGGTCTGTCTATGGGAGCCGCTACTGTGATGATGGCTAGTGGTGAAAAGCTACCAGCACAAGTTAAAACCATTATTGAAGATGCAGGTTATACCAGTGTTTGGGATGAATTGAAGTATCAAGCAAAGGATATGTATGGTCTCCCAGCCTTTCCAATTTTATATGGTGTTTCTAGCATTTCTAAATTACGTGCAGGTTTTTCTTATGGACAAGCTAGCGCAGTTAATCAATTATCTAAAAATACTAGACCAACCTTATTTATTCATGGGGATGCAGATGATTTTGTTCCTACAGAGATGGTTTATGAAAATTATCATGCGACTAAGGGACCTAAGGAATTGTATATCGTCAAAGGTGCAGGACACGCTAAAACATTGGCAAAAGATAAGTTAGCTTATCGAGAACAGATTGAAAAATTTTTGAAAAAATACGAAGAATAATATTGACAACTAATATAGTAAGATGCTATACTATATTATGTTGACGCGGGGGTGGCGGAATTGGCAGACGCGCAGGATTAAGGATCCTGTGACCGCTTTAGGTCGTAAGGGTTCAAGTCCCTTTCTCCGCATAAGAGAGTGAAAAAAGAGTAGTTGCCTTGGCAATTGCTCTTTTTCTGTACTCATAGAAGAGAGAGTTGGAAAATGTTTCAGAAATTCTTGTCCAAACATAAAATGAGTTGGTTCATTTTTTTTCAACTTGCCTTGTTGACCTGTATGTCTTATTTAGAAAATCGAGGTATAGTTAGTCATAGTTTCCATAGTTGGTTAAAGGATCTGACGTTCTTGTCGTGGGCTATTTATTTCTGCTATCAACTCCTATTACGCACATATAGGGGATTTAGGAAAAAAGCTCTTTATCAAGAAATTTTTGAAGGAATATTTGGTCTGATGCTCATGGTTTTATTATCAGTTGGAGGGATAATACTGGCCATCTATCTACATAGTCTGTATCAGAATTTTTTTGCTCATTGGTTACAGTTTCCATCTGATTCAGAATTCATTAGACACCTCTCTGGTAGTACATTTGCGATCTTTACTTTATTCCTAGTTGTTTTTATATCAGTTGGAGGGAGATTCCGAGAGCGTTTTTATATGAGTAGCCTAATGATGCTGCTTGTGACGTCAGCTGTTTTAGTAAGGTACCTTACTATTGGTATAACAACAAGAAGGGGAAAGCTACGTTTTCCTTCCTATTGGGAATCAACCGATCCTTATAAAAATTATTTAGTCATGATTTATATCGGCATCATCCTGGTAAGTGGTCTTACTTGTTTTATAGCGAGATATTTTTCAAAGAAAGAAGAATAATAAAGCTTAAATTGCAGAAAAATATGAAAA
>NZ_JBNPOS010000052.1:0-4572 GCF_050315295.1 Streptococcus sp. SGI.013 | reverse complement strand
AAATTATATTTTCTATATCTTTAAAATCATTTTCATAAGGAGTATATTTATCTTTCGATAGTATTTCGTCTACTAGCGAAGCTATATCATCTGATGATAAATCTATAAATGATATCCCTGTTAAAAATGAAGATAAAAAAGACTCTCTATTTCTTAAATCTTGACTGTCTAATAATAAATTAATCATGTTTCGTAAATCATATTCAGAAATGCTCTTTTCATTCAATATTTTTTGAAGAATGCAACTAATTTGATTTACTGTCGAAAAACTATTTGCTAATTCATGCATTATGCCAATTCTCCCTAATTTCCAATAATTTACCAATAAATTTTTCTTTTTCTTTTACCCACTTATTTGGGTTGGACTCCATAACTTGAATAAATTTTTCTATTTCTGCTTCTCTATAGTTCCCTAAAGATTTCATAAGCTGAATTGTAACAGTAGAATTATCATTGAACTTATAGTTATCATTAATAATTTTCTGTGTGATTGACTCAGTACTATCCCCTATATTAATTGAAGATTCAGGAAAACTTTTTGACATTTTAGGAAATCCATTAAACCCTGAAATTAAAGGAGAATACATTGCCTTTACACTCTTCCCCTTTACCTGAGGAAATTCATCTGACAAAGCAGTAAGTACTTTATTAGCTGCTTGCACATATTTATGCTCATCTAACCCTAAGAATACAACGACTTCATCATATTTTTTATTAATAAGTGGATCTATAAAATCCGCACACATCAAAGATAAAGAATATTCCCGATTAAATGTCATGTCTCTTTCAACCTTCCCTTTAGAAACGTAAAGTTCATGCAGTTCCTCCTCAGAATGATCTGCAATTTCATGCGAAAAATACTTGCAAATTTTTGAATGTGTAATATATACATTTGAATCTGAAGTGCTTTGATCTCTGACAATTCCATCAAATCCCATATTTTTAATAAATTTTTTATACTTACTTTTCAACAATTCAGTACTTTCCCAAGAAGTTCTTCTACCAGTATAGGCGTCTACATCTCCTAACACAATTTGAACATCATTATTTTTACAAAGTTTTATTGCTCTTGCAATTTGAGATATGGTTCCAAAATGTGGTACTCCTGATAATCCTATTCCAGTCGTAAATAAGATTTTACTTCTAGGATCAAAATTTTTATTAATATTATAACTACACAACCATAAATTACTCATTTCTGGTGCATCTATACCAGGTAAAGTGAAATTTATTTTATTGAATTTTAAAAGATTATAACCAAAACTTTCAATTACCTCTAAATAATAGTCCTCATTAAACATTTTCACTCTCCTTATTGTTGATGTTTAAAAAACAGTATTGCAATTATTGCAATTTTGATTTTTAGATTATTCCTATTCTTAGTAATCAAATAGGAATAAAGTTAACGTCTAAAATTTTAAATTAACCAGCCTTTCTGGTACTTCGTTATAAAAGAACTGAGAGTTTATCCACCGACGATGATAATAATATCCATCACTACAATCAAAATCAGAAAAAGTTTTGATAATTTTTTCATATTATATCTCCTTTTATTTTTATTTATTGTATAATAAATAAAAATACTGCTATATTTCGTTGGGAAAGTGGGAAAATATGAAATCAAAGCTTGGGAATACGCTTAGAAAAGTGCGTCAAGGAAAGCGGGTCAGCTTATCCTCTTTAGAGGATGAGAATCTCTCAAAATCACAAATCTCTCGATTTGAACGTGGAGAATCAGAAATATCTTGTATTCGACTGATCAATATTTTAGATAAATTACATATTACTTTAGAGGAGTTTCTTACTTTATATAACAACGATCATACCAAAAGTACAACATTTGCTAGTTTAGTACAATATATTCGTAAACAGTACTCGTCGCAAAATATCAATAATATCATATCTATACTTTCTGACTCTTCTCCTTATGATTTAAATCAATATGAAAAAACAATGGTAAAATCCATATTACATACAATGGATTCAAGCGTCATTCCATCAGATGAAGAGATACTTCAGTTAACGGACTACCTCTTTAAGGTTGAAAAATGGGGCTATTACGAAATCATTTTATTAGCCAATTGCATCAGAACAATTCCATATACTTCTTGTTTTTTGCTCACTAAAGAAATGTTGAAAAATTATATCTACTCATCATTAAATAAAACAAACAAAAAACTTGTCACTCAATTGGCAATTAATTGTTTAATTGTCAGTATTGATCAAGGTGAGTTTCATCATTGTACCTTTCTTATTAGAGAAATAAAAAAATTACTAGATAATGAATTAAACTATTATGAACAAACTGTCTTTTTATATGCATTGGGGTATTTTGAGTTCAAAAAAGATTCATCTAATGGTATTGAAAAAATGAAACAAGCCATTCAGGTATTTGAAATATTAGGTGAGGAGCATATCAAAGCGCATTATACTGACCATTTATCTAAGTGTAAGCAAGCTAATAATCATTCATCAAATTAAATAACAATCCTGCATTCTCTTGATATAGAAGGGAGGAAAGATTCCTCCTATAATTCTATGTTATAATAATACTATCCTATGATAGACGAGGTTTCTATGAAAGATTTTTTATCTGATGAGCAATTCCAACATAAAATTAGCTACCCTAATCCTTTATTGCCATATACCTTTTACCATACAAAAGTGGAAAATGGGCGACCAGATGTACTATTTCATTGGCATAATGAGCTAGAAATCAATTATGTTCACACAGGGAGTGCTAGGTATCATATTGACTATGATTATTTTGATAGTCAGGAAGGGGATATCATTTTCATCAGACCTAATGCTCCACATTCCATTCATCCCATTGAGGATAAACATCACCAAACAGACTCTTTTCTTTTTCACTTAGATATGATAGGGTATTCCATTTTAGATAAGACAAGTTTACTTTACCTTCAACCTCTTCAAAATAGCACCTTTAAATTTGTCCCACGTCTATCCAAAGACCAAGAGGGATATGATCAGATCAAAGCTGTGCTATTTGACATATTTGAACTGGTGAAAACTGAACCCCCTTACTTTGAATTGCCACTAAAAGCTAAGCTGAATGAACTACTATACCTTCTTTATCGCCACCATTATATTGTCAAAAAAACTTCTGATGATCTCTATCGGAAAAATGAAAAAATCCGTGATTTAATCGACTACATTCACCATCATTATAGGGAGAATCTTAGCATTGACTTTTTAGCCAATTATATGGGGTATAGCAAGACCCATTTTATGACCGTCTTTAAACAACACACTGGCACCTCTTGTACAGATTTTATTATCCAAGTTCGCTTAAAAGAAGCTAGTGATCTTTTACTCAACTCTATCAAACCCATTTTAGAAATTGCAACTGAAGTTGGCTTTAATAATCTTTCAAATTTTAATCGACAATTTAAAGCCTACTATTTCTTGACACCAAGCCAATATCGAAAACAATTTAAAAATAAAAAATAAAGACGCTAGGAATACCTAACGTCTTTTTATCTTACTGGGGTAGCTGGATTCGAACCAACGCATGAGGGAGTCAAAGTCCCTTGCCTTACCGCTTGGCTATACCCCAATCACAACAAATAATATTTTAGTATAACTTTTTACACTTGTCAATATATTTTCTGAAAAAAGTAGAAAACATATTGATAAATTTTTTCATCGATAAACTTCTTTTTGACATAAATACGCATAATGTGTATAATAGAAGTCGTAAGGAGGTTAGATATGCTATGCCACTTACAGGGAAAGAATTGGCAAAACTTGCCAAGGAAAATGGATGGTATGAAATCCGCGTTAAAGGAAGTCATCACCATTTCAGAAAGGATGGTATTTCTAAGATAGTCACTATTCCAATCCATGGAAACAAGGATTTAGCAAATGGACTAGAGAAGAAACTCCTTAAGGATTTAGGGCTACGCTAGTTCTAAATCTTTCCTTTTTTATTATTTGGAGGTACATATGTTAAAATCATATCCCGCTATTTTTCACAAAGAGCTTAATGGTTACTGGGTTGAGTTTCCAGAGTTTGGTGGTGGCACTGAAGGTGATACACTCGAAGAAGCTATGAAAAACGCCCATGAAATGTTAGAAGGGGTTTTAGCTTCTTATATCGACGAGGATATCCCCTTACCAAATCCTACCGATATAGAAAAGTTAAAGGTTCCGGATGGATTTGCTACTCTTATCCAAGTTGACCCCACTCCCTTTTTAAAAAACAGCAAAACTGTCCGCAAAAATGTTACCGTTCCAGAATGGCTCGTCCGTCTTGCAGACCGTGAAAAAATCAACTACTCAGAAGTTTTGACACAAGCACTTGAACATAAACTACAAATATAAAATTTGAAAACCAAAACCTACTGTAAGAGTTTTTACTGTAATACAAGTAGTTCGAAACTCATAGATAGAAATAATTAAAAGTAAATAGTTTAGGAGGTGATAAAAATGTTATAACGGATTTCTTGAAATAAGAGATTAATGATTGAAGTATATAATGTTAGGAGATTTGGTATGGAATATATTTTTTTATTAGGTTTTATTGGTGTTATCGTTGCAACCACTTTATTC
>NZ_JBNPOS010000051.1:0-4748 GCF_050315295.1 Streptococcus sp. SGI.013 | reverse complement strand
TGCATTGGATTCAGCTGATGTCATATTGACTCAATCCGATCCAGGAGATATTGAATCATTCATTGAATTAGCACACAAAACAACTCGTAAAATGAAACAAAATCTCTTTTGGGGAGCTGGTTATAACTTTATAGCTATCCCTCTAGCTGCAGGAATTTTGGCTCCTATTGGTATCACATTAAGCCCTGCATTAGGAGCAATCCTAATGTCTGTGTCAACAGTCATCGTCGCCATTAATGCTATGTTATTAAGTTTAGATCCAAAAAATAACGGTTAACAGATCGAATGATTGAAACTCCTTAAAGTATCAAGATACAATAGTTTTACAGGAGAAAAAGAGATGTAAGTACTGGCTCTTTGTAAAATCGTGTTGATAGAAGTAGACGATTGATTTAGATCGAGAAGTAGTATTAGTTGCTGCTGAAGATGATGAAATTATAGGTGCAATTTGGGAGAGATTGCTTGATGCAGATAAAAGAGGCTGAAAAACTAGGAGCACAGAAATCTGCAGGCTATAAAAAAGTCAATAATACTAGAAAGAAGGGATTGAGCTTTACAAAGAATTAAATAAATAACAGAATCGCCGTTTCGTTTTGAGGTGGTGATTTTTTGCTAGTCTTTTTGATAGAAAAAGCATATCTATGAAATGACAGGTGCAGATTTGTGTAAAAAATGTATTTTGAAAGATAGTGTTCTTGTAATAGCATTGTTGCACTATATGCAAATTGATGAGGAACAGGGTAAAAAGTTGATTCAATCAATCCATTCAAGCTATAAGGATTTTCTAAAACATTTTGAAGATGCTGATGTATTTGCGAATCTCTCTTATCAGATATTGAAGGGGGAGCTATCCCTACCCAGTTAATGAGGTTGCAGCAGATATGCTAAGGTATGTAGCCTATGACGTTAATAGGTTCCATGCACGGGATAAAATTGAGGAACTATTAGCTACAGGGGTAGAACCACTTATTGAGGAGATTTTAGAAAGATAGTCAATATTAGGGCTACTGTTCCGTTCCACAGTATAATCTTAAAATCATTTTCACTCCCTTTCGTCTATTAGTATAGAAGAAAGCTCTCAGCACACGTGGAGTGCGTAGTGTTGCTACAACGAAGCAACGGGTAAAAATCCTTTATTTTAAGCACTTTTTCAAGCATTTTGTCTTTATTGAAAAGAGTGATTTTGACATAAAAAAGGTTCAAAAAAAGTACATTGATGTGAATGTCTGTTTGGATGTCGACTGCGTAGACAAAAAATAGATACGTCATAAAATATAATAGTTCAACGAGAACATTTTAATAAGTGTTCTCGTTTTTTTATTTTAATGAGGAATTCATGAAAAAGAAGGAACAATCATCACGCCAAATCGTGATGTGTCATCTCGTGGCTATTTTAGGAGTTGATATTGAGAAAGCAACTCATCTGGTTGATGAATTGGAACAAGTAGGTTTAATCCGATTTGATGAATTCGGAAATGTTGGACTTTTAGTCTTGGAGGGATAATCATGAAACGAATTACCGCTAATCAATATCAAACATCAGAGCGTTATTATAAACTCCCTAAAATTTTGTTTGAGAGTGAACGTTATAAGGATATGAAGCTGGAGGTTAAGGTAGCCTACGCGGTTTTAAAAGATAGGTTGGAGCTGTCTTTGAGTAAGGGCTGGATTGATGAGGATGGGGCTATTTATTTGATTTATTCCAATTCAAATCTGATGGCACTTTTAGGCTGTTCAAAGTCAAAACTACTCTCTATCAAGAAAATCTTACGCGAATATGGCTTAATTGATGAAGTCCAACAGTCCTCTAGTGAAAAAGGTCGTATGGCAAATAAAATATACTTGGGGGAATTAGAACATGATCCTACCCCAGTCTTATGTTCAGACGGGGCTAGTGTTAAAAAAACACTAGGGGGGTCTCAAAGAAAGACGGGGCCGGTCTTAAATTCAGCCCCTAGTGAGACTGAAGGAAGTGAGACTAAATATAGTGAAACTAAAGGGAGTGATTTCCTTATTGAGGACGAGGAGGAGAGGCAGCAAGTAGATGAGAAACAAGAAGAGAACTTTACTTCAAAAGTCGATGGCGTGACCAAGTACGATCGAGATTATATTTGGGGTTTGGTTCATGACCAGTTAAGACAGACGGGTCTATCTCAGTCAGCTAGTGACTATGCCATGATTTATTTTAGTGACCGTTATCAGTATGCATTGGAACATATGCGATTTGCTCGGTCAGCGGAAGTAATAGCTGAATATGTATTTAATGGTGTGCTGTCAGAGTGGACTAAGCAACTGAGACGACAAGAAGTAAAGGGAGGTGATTAAGTTGATTTGGTGGATACTAGGTGGAATCTATCTGATTTCTATCGTCATTTTGATTGTTGAAATCATCCGTGCACCAGAAATGGATGATCATATATAAGCAAGAGTTTTACATGTGTAAGGCTCTTTTTTAGTTGGAAAGAGAGGAAAAATGAAATTTTTAGATTTATTTGCTGGGATAGGCGGTTTTAGGCTAGGGATGGAATCACAGGGTCATAAATGCCTGGGCTTTTGTGAAATTGATAAATTCGCTAGAACATCTTATAAAGCCATGTTTAACACAGAAGGGGAAATAGAATACCATGACATTAAAGAGGTCACAGACCATGACTTTAGACAATTTAGAGGGCAAGTGGACATCATCTGCGGGGGATTTCCTTGCCAAGCATTTTCACTCGCAGGCAGACGATTGGGATTTGAAGATACTCGAGGGACTCTCTTTTTTGAGATTGCTCGAGCGGCCAAACAAATCCAACCACGTTTTCTATTTTTGGAAAACGTCAAAGGCCTACTCAATCACGACGAGGGACGGACGTTCTCCACAATCCTCTCCACGCTGGATGAATTGGGGTATGATGTCGAATGGCAGGTGCTTAACAGTAAGGACTTCCAAGTCCCGCAAAACAGAGAGCGGGTCTTTATTATCGGACATTCTAGAAGATACCGTTCCAGATTCATATTTCCTCTCAGAAGAGAAAACAGCTCAGCTCATCTTGAAAGGCTAGGAAATATCAATCCCTCTAAACGTGGTTTGAATGGTGAAGTCTATCTGACGAGTGGACTTGCTCCTACACTAACGAGAGGTAAAGGAGAGGGGACCAAAATAGCCATTCCAGTCTTAACACCAGATAGACTTGAAAAACGGCAACATGGTCGTCGATTTAAGGAAAATCAAGACCCTATGTTTACTTTGACCAGTCAAGACAGACACGGGGTTGTTGTCGCAGGAAGTCTGCCGACTAGCTTTGACCAGACTGGAAGAGTATTTGACATATCTGGCTTGTCACCGACCTTGACCACCATGCAAGGTGGAGACAAGGTGCCAAAGATTTTGCTGAGGGAGGAGCTGCCATTTCTGAAAATCAAGGAAGCCACAAAAACAGGCTACGCAAAGGCAACTCTTGGAGACTCTGTCAATCTGGCTTATCCAGACTCAACCAAACGTAGGGGACGTGTGGGAAAGGGAATATCCAATACTCTGACGACTTCAGACAATATGGGAGTGGTGGTTGCTGCTCTGGAATATCGACAGGATAAGTGGTATGAAGTCACAGGCATTGTCTTAGAGGGAAAACTTTATCGCCTGAGAATAAGACGACTGACACCAAGAGAGTGTTTCAGACTTCAAGGCTTTCCTGATTGGGCTTATGAAAGAGCAGAAAGTGTTTCCAGTAAGAGCCAGCTATACAAACAGGCCGGCAATAGCGTGACTGTCACAGTTATTGAAGCCATTGCCAGAGAATTTAGAAGAACGGAAGAGGAAGAAAAACATGAACTTACTACATAAGAAAAGTATCCTAGATTGTACTGAATTAGAAGAACGTATTCACCAAGCTGAAACCAATCAGCTATTACAAAAGATACTGTCGCTCCCCAATTTTGATTGTGACTTTGAGGTGACTTTTGAAGATGATTACCACAAAGAGATGAATGATCCCCTATTCTACGAATCCAATCTTCATCAGATTTCGGATTTTATGGAAACTAGGGATATTAAAAATGGTGTAGATACACTACTGACGAAAGACAATCACCTGGCCTTTCGTGCCTTTGGTGAAAATTATTCTGCTAGGGGAAAGGATGGCATTTTAACGACTTTAGTGACGGTCAAGTGCTTTGGTGAAGGACGGATGCCCATTGATATGAGTCGCTATTTCTCAACTCCTGAACCAACAGTTGAAAATAGCCTAATCCTATAAGGAGGTGCCTATGCTTGAGGTATATCTAGGAAATAATGCCAATACAAATCAAGATTTACTAACCATTTTGACGACCTATGGTGTGACTTATCGTTGTATAAAAGCGTGTGATGTAGACCGTGAAATCTTACTGTCACTCTTCGCCAAAACCACGGATTGTTTTGAGTTATTGTCGCCACGATTTCTTTGCTTTAAGCGTCAATATTCGATAAGTTTGAATGAGATGATTCAGCTTATTCTCCAAAAGCCAGACCAGAATCTTCGGTTGCCCCTCATTGTCTGTCAGAATCATGTCTATCCAGCTATTGGGCTAGACGAAGTGCGTACCTTTCTTCCCAGACAAGTAAAAGAAGAGCTGTTTCAGGCCAGTCTGATGAAACAAGTGACAGGGTAGGTGTGAAGATGAATGAACGATTTTGGGACAATTTAGAGATCATTCTGGCCGAAAAAGAACTCACTTGGGCAGAACTAGCACGTAAAGTATTCAACGGTCAATATGTTTATCCA
>NZ_JBNPOS010000050.1:0-4851 GCF_050315295.1 Streptococcus sp. SGI.013 | reverse complement strand
CGAATGGTTTGACCACTCAAAATTGAATATCTATACTCTATCAAGAAAACCGTACGCTGTCAATACTGACGTCGTTGAATTTTATCAATTGTATTCGAACTAAAAAGCTAGTGATTTAGACAAATCGCCTTGAAGTCTCAACGACTTCCGCGTTGATTTTCTAAAATCATACGCTTTTCTTTACGTTCTCATTACTTAGTTTGGATAAGTCCTCGAGCTATTAGTATTAGTCCGCTACACATGTCACCATGCTTCCACTCCTAACCTATCTACCTGATCATCTCTCAGGGCTCTTACTGATATAAAATCATGGGAAATCTCATCTTGAGGTGGGCTTCACACTTAGATGCTTTCAGCGTTTATCCCTTCCCTACATAGCTACCCAGCGATGCCTTTGGCAAGACAACTGGTACACCAGCGGTAAGTCCACTCTGGTCCTCTCGTACTAGGAGCAGATCCTCTCAAATTTCCTACGCCCGCGACGGATAGGGACCGAACTGTCTCACGACGTTCTGAACCCAGCTCGCGTGCCGCTTTAATGGGCGAACAGCCCAACCCTTGGGACCGACTACAGCCCCAGGATGCGACGAGCCGACATCGAGGTGCCAAACCTCCCCGTCGATGTGAACTCTTGGGGGAGATAAGCCTGTTATCCCCAGGGTAGCTTTTATCCGTTGAGCGATGGCCCTTCCATGCGGAACCACCGGATCACTAAGCCCGACTTTCGTCCCTGCTCGAGTTGTAGCTCTCGCAGTCAAGCTCCCTTATACCTTTACACTCTACGACTGATTTCCAACCAGTCTGAGGGAACCTTTGGGCGCCTCCGTTACCTTTTAGGAGGCGACCGCCCCAGTCAAACTGCCCGTCAGACACTGTCTCCATTGACGATTAGCCAATCGGGTTAGAGTAGCCATAACACAAGGGTAGTATCCCAACAACGCCTCTGTTGAAACTGGCGTCCCAACTTCATAGGCTCCTACCTATCCTGTACATGTGGTACAGATACTCAATATCAAACTGCAGTAAAGCTCCATGGGGTCTTTCCGTCCTGTCGCGGGTAACCTGCATCTTCACAGGTACTAAAATTTCACCGAGTCTCTCGTTGAGACAGTGCCCAAATCATTACGCCTTTCGTGCGGGTCGGAACTTACCCGACAAGGAATTTCGCTACCTTAGGACCGTTATAGTTACGGCCGCCGTTTACTGGGGCTTCAATTCATACCTTCGCTTACGCTAAGCACTCCTCTTAACCTTCCAGCACCGGGCAGGCGTCACCCCCTATACATCATCTTACGATTTAGCAGAGAGCTGTGTTTTTGATAAACAGTTGCTTGGGCCTATTCACTGCGGCTGACCTTAAGTCAGCACCCCTTCTCCCGAAGTTACGGGGTCATTTTGCCGAGTTCCTTAACGAGAGTTCTCTCGCTCACCTGAGGCTACTCGCCTCGACTACCTGTGTCGGTTTGCGGTACGGGTAGAGTATGATACAACGCTAGAAGCTTTTCTCGGCAGTGTGACGTCACTAACTTCGCTACTAAACTTCGCTCCCCATCACAGCTCAATGTTATAGGTATAAGCATTTAACTCATACCACACCTCACTGCTTAGACGTGCACTTCCAATCGCACGCTTTAGTTAGCCTACTGCGTCCCTCCATCACTTCATACTCTAGTACAGGAATATCAACCTGTTGGCCATCGGATACACCGTTCGGTCTCTCCTTAGGTCCCGACTAACCCAGGGCGGACGAGCCTTCCCCTGGAAACCTTAGTCTTACGGTGGATGGGATTCTCACCCATCTTTCGCTACTCATACCGGCATTCTCACTTCTATGCGTTCCAGCGCTCCTCACGGTACACCTTCATCACACATAGAACGCTCTCCTACCATACCTATAAAGGTATCCACAGCTTCGGTAATATGTTTTAGCCCCGGTACATTTTCGGCGCAGGGTCACTCGACTAGTGAGCTATTACGCACTCTTTGAATGAATAGCTGCTTCTAAGCTAACATCCTAGTTGTCTGTGCAACCCCACATCCTTTTCCACTTAACATATATTTTGGGACCTTAGCTGGTGGTCTGGGCTGTTTCCCTTTCGACTACGGATCTTAGCACTCGCAGTCTGACTGCCGACCATAAATCAATGGCATTCGGAGTTTATCTGAGATTGGTAATCCGGGATGGACCCCTCACCCAAACAGTGCTCTACCTCCATGATTCTTAATGTCGACGCTAGCCCTAAAGCTATTTCGGAGAGAACCAGCTATCTCCAAGTTCGTTTGGAATTTCTCCGCTACCCACAAGTCATCCAAGCACTTTTCAACGTGCCCTGGTTCGGTCCTCCAGTGCGTCTTACCGCACCTTCAACCTGCTCATGGGTAGGTCACATGGTTTCGGGTCTACGTCCACGTACTCATTCGCCCTATTCAGACTCGGTTTCCCTACGGCTCCGTCTCTTCAACTTAACCTCGCACGTAAACGTAACTCGCCGGTTCATTCTACAAAAGGCACGCTCTCACCCATTAACGGGCTCGAACTTGTTGTAGGCACACGGTTTCAGGTTCTATTTCACTCCCCTCCCGGGGTGCTTTTCACCTTTCCCTCACGGTACTGGTTCACTATCGGTCACTAGGGAGTATTTAGGGTTGGGAGATGGTCCTCCCAGATTCCGACGAGATTCCACGTGTCTCGCCGTACTCAGGATACTGCTAGGTATAAAGACTATTTCAAATACGAGGCTATTACTCTCTTTGGCCTACCTTCCCAGATAGTTCTTCTATAATCTTTAAGTCCATATTGCAGTCCTACAACCCCAGAGAGTAAACTCTCTGGTTTGCCCTCCTGCCGTTTCGCTCGCCGCTACTCAGGCAATCGCTTTTGCTTTCTCTTCCTGCAGCTACTTAGATGTTTCAGTTCACTGCGTCTTCCCTCCACTACCCTTAACAGGTAGGGATACTAGCCATTAGCTAGTGGGTTCCCCCATTCGGACATCTCTGGATCAATGCTTACTTACAGCTCCCCAAAGCATTTCGTCGTTAGTCACGTCCTTCATCGGCTCCTAGTGCCAAGGCATCCACCGTGCGCCCTTATTAACTTAACCTTATTAACCTAGTTTTTTAAACTAGAAAACTCATTAAATATTCACAGCGTTTTCGGTTTATTTTCTTGTTACTATTTCATATATTTCTATATGGAATTTGATAGATATTCAATTTTCAATGATCAAACTTGAATCCGTAGATTCAATGGAGCCTAGCGGGATCGAACCGCTGACCTCCTGCGTGCAAAGCAGGCGCTCTCCCAGCTGAGCTAAGGCCCCACAAGACCTCTCAAAACTAAACAAGACGACAAACGGCATTCCGTTATTTTCCTTAGAAAGGAGGTGATCCAGCCGCACCTTCCGATACGGCTACCTTGTTACGACTTCACCCCAATCATCTATCCCACCTTAGGCGGCTGGCTCCTAAAAGGTTACCTCACCGACTTCGGGTGTTACAAACTCTCGTGGTGTGACGGGCGGTGTGTACAAGGCCCGGGAACGTATTCACCGCGGCGTGCTGATCCGCGATTACTAGCGATTCCGACTTCATGTAGGCGAGTTGCAGCCTACAATCCGAACTGAGACTGGCTTTAAGAGATTAGCTTGTCGTCACCGACTTGCGACTCGTTGTACCAGCCATTGTAGCACGTGTGTAGCCCAGGTCATAAGGGGCATGATGATTTGACGTCATCCCCACCTTCCTCCGGTTTATTACCGGCAGTCTCGCTAGAGTGCCCAACTGAATGATGGCAACTAACAATAGGGGTTGCGCTCGTTGCGGGACTTAACCCAACATCTCACGACACGAGCTGACGACAACCATGCACCACCTGTCACCGATGTACCGAAGTAAAACTCTATCTCTAGAGCGGGCATCGGGATGTCAAGACCTGGTAAGGTTCTTCGCGTTGCTTCGAATTAAACCACATGCTCCACCGCTTGTGCGGGCCCCCGTCAATTCCTTTGAGTTTCAACCTTGCGGTCGTACTCCCCAGGCGGAGTGCTTAATGCGTTAGCTGCGGCACTAAGCCCCGGAAAGGGCCTAACACCTAGCACTCATCGTTTACGGCGTGGACTACCAGGGTATCTAATCCTGTTCGCTACCCACGCTTTCGAGCCTCAGCGTCAGTTACAGACCAGAGAGCCGCTTTCGCCACCGGTGTTCCTCCATATATCTACGCATTTCACCGCTACACATGGAATTCCACTCTCCCCTTCTGCACTCAAGTTTGACAGTTTCCAAAGCGTACTATGGTTGAGCCACAGCCTTTAACTTCAGACTTATCAAACCGCCTGCGCTCGCTTTACGCCCAATAAATCCGGACAACGCTCGGGACCTACGTATTACCGCGGCTGCTGGCACGTAGTTAGCCGTCCCTTTCTGGTAAGATACCGTCACTGTGTGAACTTTCCACTCTCACACACGTTCTTCTCTTACAACAGAGCTTTACGATCCGAAAACCTTCTTCACTCACGCGGCGTTGCTCGGTCAGGGTTGCCCCCATTGCCGAAGATTCCCTACTGCTGCCTCCCGTAGGAGTCTGGGCCGTGTCTCAGTCCCAGTGTGGCCGATCACCCTCTCAGGTCGGCTATGTATCGTCGCCTTGGTGAGCCGTTACCTCACCAACTAGCTAATACAACGCAGGTCCATCTCATAGTGAAGCAATTGCCCCTTTCAAGCCTCTAACATGAGTTAAAGACTGTTATGCGGTATTAGCTATCGTTTCCAATAGTTATCCCCCGCTATGAGGTAGGTTACCTACGCGTTACTCACCCGTTCGCAACTCATCCATCCGGTGCAAGCACCAGA
>NZ_JBNPOS010000049.1:0-5780 GCF_050315295.1 Streptococcus sp. SGI.013 | reverse complement strand
ATTTTTTAAAAATGTTTAAAACAAACAAAAAAACACAAAGAAAGGGTTTACAAAATCGAAATTGTGTGTTATATTATAACTGTAGAAATTAATAGAGTGGATTGTAACTAATTCGATTAGGCAAGACTACAAATGGATTTGAGAGTAGGATATTCTCGGTTTGTTTGTAGTCTTTTTTTGCTTAAAAATATAGGAGGGATATATGTTTAGGATTATACAGTCACTAAATAATAACGCTGCCCTGGTGAAAAATGAACATGAGGAACAGGCAGTCGTGATGGGATTAGGTATAACCTTTCAAAAGAAAAAGGGAGATTTGATTGTTAAGGATAAGATAGAAAATATTTTTTCACTGAAAAATGATGAAGCCAAAGAAAATTTTCTAACCTTATTAAAAGATATTCCCTTAGATTTTATTTCGGCAACCTACACGGTTATTAATCATCTGGTAGAAACTTATCATTATCCTGTACAAGAATATCTATATGTGACACTGACAGATCATATCTATTGTGCATATCAGGCGGTTTTAAAGAATACCTATCAAGAAAGTAGACTACCCAATATTTCAGCCGAATATCCATTGGAATATAAAATGGCGCGTGAAGCCTTAGCTATGTTTCGAGAAAAGTTGCTAAATGATTTTCCAAATGATGAGATTGGTAAAATTGCACTTCACTTAATCAATGCAAAAGGTGAAACAATTCATCCCACTAGTGAAGAACATGACATCAGTAAGAAAATTATTGCTGAGGTTGAACAAATTTTGATAGAGAATGGGATTAAACGCACAAAAGAAAATAGCAATTTTTATGATCGCTTTATGATTCATTTGTCCTATTTTCTGAATTACTTAGATAGGTCCCATCAGTCAAATGAATCGATTGCTAGTTTGGAACAGTACATCAAGCTCCAGAATCCAAGAGCTTACCTGATTGGAAGTCAGATTTTTGAGATGATCACAACATTGGTTGATGAACCTGTAAATGACAGTGAAAGGTTCTATATTGTACTACATATTCAACGGTTATTGTAAATCAATTCAATTTTAAAAGGAGGTTCATATTATGAACAGAGAAGAAATTACGTTATTAGGTTTTGAGATTGTTGCGTTCGCTGGTGATGCGCGTTCTCGTTTGATGGAGGCACTGGCTGCTGCTCAAAAAGGTGATTATGCAAAAGCAGAGGAACTAGTTGAAGCCGCCAATGCTTGTATTGTTGAAGCCCATCATGCTCAGACTAGCTTGTTGCAAAAAGAAGCGGCTGGTGAGGATTTAGCCTTTAGTGTGACACTTATGCATGGTCAAGACCATCTCATGACAACATTATTATTGAAAGATATGATGAGTCATATGATTGAACTGTACAAACGAGGTGACAAGTAATGAATAAATTGATTGAATTCATTGAGAAAGGGAAGCCTTTCTTTGAAAAGATTTCGAGAAACCCTTATTTAAGGGCTATCCGTGATGGTTTTATCGCAGCCATGCCAGTTATCTTATTCTCAAGTATCTTCCTATTGGTAGCTTTCGTGCCTAATATTTTTGGATTTACTTGGTCTGATGAAGCAGTTGCGGCTATCATGAAACCTTACGGTTACACAATGGGGATTGTAGCTGTCCTAGTTGCAGGAACGACCGCAAAATCTTTGACAGATGCGTTTAACCGTCAGTTGCCAAAAACCAATCAAATCAACTTCATTTCAACCATGATTGCCTCAATTTCAGGTTTCTTATTACTGGCTTCTGATGGTATTGAAGGTGGATTTGCCAATGGATACATGGGAACTAAGGGACTTTTGACAGCCTTTCTGGCAGCCTTCATTACGGTTAATATCTATAAGGTCTGTGTGAAAAACAATGTCACCATTCGTATGCCAGACGAAGTTCCACCAAACGTATCCCAGGCATTTAAAGATGTGATTCCATATGCATTGTCTATCTTTGTCTTGTATGGAATTGATCTTGTGACACGTCAATTCCTTGGAACAAACGTTGCTGAGGCAATTCTGAAATTATTTGAGCCTCTATTTACAGCCGCAGATGGTTATGTTGGTATTACAATTATCTTTGGTGCCTATGCTTTGTTCTGGTTTGTAGGGATTCATGGTCCATCTATTGTGGAACCAGCAATTGCAGCCATTACTTATGCTAATATTGAAACCAACTTCCAGCTTTTACAAGCCGGTCAACATGCGGACAAAATCCTGACTTCAGGTACTCAAATGTTTATCGTGACAATGGGTGGTACAGGTGCTACCTTGGTTGTGCCATTCATGTTTATGTGGTTGACTAAGTCTAAACGAAATAAAGCAATCGGACGTGCTTCAGTTGTTCCAACTTTCTTTGGTGTAAACGAACCGATCTTGTTCGGTGCACCACTTGTACTCAACCCAGTATTCTTTGTTCCATTTATTTTAGCTCCAATTGCTAACGTATGGATTTTCAAATTCTTTGTTGATACGCTAAAAATGAACAGTTTCAGCGTTAACTTGCCATGGACAACTCCAGGACCATTGGGGATTGTAATGGGAACAAACTTTGCTCCACTTGCCTTTGCACTAGCTATCTTATTGGTAGTTGTCGATGTACTTATCTATTATCCATTCTTGAAAGTTTACGATGAGCAGATTCTCGCTGAAGAACAATCAGGGAAAGTTGAAAATAGCTTGAAAGAGAAAGTGGCGGCTAACTTTAATACTGCCAAGGCGGATGCTATTCTTGAAAAAGCTACAGTCGACACCGAAATTTCTGAACAAACAAATGTTTTGGTACTTTGTGCAGGGGGTGGTACAAGTGGATTGCTTGCCAACGCTCTAACTAAAGCTGCAAAAGAATATGGTGTTCCAGTCACAGCAACAGCAGGAAGCTATGGTGCTCACCGTGAGATTTTACCAGAATATCAATTAGTCATCCTTGCACCTCAAGTAGCATCGAACTACGATGATATAAAACAAGAAACTGATGCATTGGGCATTAAACTTGCCAAAACTGAAGGGGCTCAATACATTAAACTCACTCGTGATGGTCAAGGTGCTCTTGACTTTGTCAAACAACAGTTCTAGAACCTGTATTCACAGTTCAGCACTCCCATCTAAGGCTAGTTTTTCAGCTACTCATCGTTAGTTTTTTTCAAAATACAGTCAGTATTCCCTCAAAAAACTGCCTTGATTAGCGAAAAACTATCTCTTATATACAAGCACTTCACTTGTGAATATAGGTTCTTAATCAAAAGGGGAGGGAGTAATAAATCTCCAACTCCTACCCCTTTATTTATTTTTGATAGAAGAAGGTAGGCATATGGTTAAAACATTACCAAAAGATTTTATATTTGGTGGAGCAACTGCTGCATATCAAGCAGAAGGTGCCACAAAGACAGATGGAAAAGGTCGTGTTGCATGGGATAAGTATCTAGAAGATAATTACTGGTATACTGCGGAACCAGCTTCTGATTTTTATAATCGTTATCCAGTTGATTTAGAACTAAGTGAACAATTTGGGGTAAACGGCATTCGTATTTCAATTGCTTGGTCTCGTATCTTCCCAACAGGCTTTGGAGAAGTGAATCCAAAGGGAGTAGAGTTTTACCATAAATTATTTGCGGAATGCCATAAACGTCACGTAGAACCATTTGTAACGCTTCACCATTTTGATACACCAGAAACGCTACATTCTAATGGTGACTTTCTAAATCGAGATAACATTGAACACTTTGTCAATTACGCAGCGTTTTGTTTCAAAGAATTCCCTGAAGTTAATTACTGGACAACCTTTAATGAAATCGGCCCAATTGGTGACGGTCAGTATCTTGTTGGGAAGTTCCCACCAGGTATTCAGTATGATTTAGCTAAAGTATTCCAATCTCATCACAATATGATGGTTTCACATGCCAAGGCAGTTAAGCTCTACAAGGATGCTGGTTATAGCGGAGAAATTGGTGTTGTACATGCATTGCCAACGAAATATCCTTATGATCCAACCAATCCGGAAGATGTCCGTGCAGCGGAACTTGAAGATATTATTCACAATAAATTTATCCTAGATGCAACATACTTGGGTTACTATTCTGAAAAGACTCTTGAAGGTGTTCGCCATATTCTGAAAGTAAATGGTGGGGAATTAGACCTTCGTGATGAAGACTTCGCTGCCTTAGATGCTGCAAAAGATTTGAACGACTTCTTGGGCATCAATTACTATATGAGTGATTGGATGAGAGCTCATGATGGAGAAACGGAAATCATCCATAATGGTAAAGGTGAAAAGGGAAGTTCTAAGTATCAAATCAAAGGAGTTGGTCGTAGAGAGTCCCCAGTTGATATTCCAAAAACGGACTGGGATTGGATTATCTATCCGCAAGGTCTTTATGATCAAATCATGCGTGTGAAAAATGACTATCCAAACTATAAGAAAATCTACATCACTGAAAATGGTCTCGGTTATAAAGATGAATTTGTAGATGGTACAGTCTATGACGATGGTCGAATTGATTACGTGAAAAAGCATTTAGAAGTGATTTCAGATGCTATCTCAGATGGTGCCAATGTTAAAGGGTATTTCATCTGGTCCTTGATGGATGTATTTTCTTGGTCAAATGGATACGAGAAACGATATGGACTGTTCTATGTTGACTTTGAAACCCAAGAACGCTATCCAAAGAAAAGTGCTTATTGGTATAAAAAAGTAGCAGAAACACAGATTATTGAATAAAAATAATACAAGGATGCCTAGCTCAAGTTAGCATCCTTGTTTTCATATAAGGGAGGCAGTTTTTATGTTCGAATTAAAAAATGAGAACTTAACAGTACAATTTTCTGAATTAGGTGGGCAAATTACTTCAATAAAAGACAATGATGGTGTCGAGTATCTTTGGCAAGGAGATCCGACCTATTGGAGTGGTCAAGCACCAGTTCTATTTCCGATTTGTGGAAGTTTACGAAATGATTGGGCTATCTATGAACCTGCAGAAAGACCGACATTTACAGGCACAATTCCAAGGCATGGACTTGTACGAAAAATGATGTTCAAAAATGTAAGGAGAACCGAAAATTCTTTGGAATTTTCTATTTCATCAAATGAAGAAACCGTAAAAAATTACCCATTTGAATTTGAACTTTCCATTAACTACTCACTACTTGGCAATACAATCCGAACTGAATATAGGGTTAAAAATCTTGAAGGACATAGAAAGCTACCTTACTTTATTGGGGGGCATCCTGGTTTTAATTGTCCTTTGTTGGATGGTGAGAGTTATGAAGACTATTATTTAGAATTTGAAAAAGTAGAATCTTGTACAGTACCTAGAAGTTTTCCAGAAACTGGCTTACTTGATCTGCGAGATCGTCGGCCATTCTTGGAAAATCAAAAGATCTTGGACTTGTCCTATCAACTGTTTGAGTACGATGCCGTAACATTGGATCAATTAGCATCACGAAAGGTAACCTTGAAATCTAAAAATCATCAGAAGACTCTTTCGATTGCATTTGATGATTTTCCATATTTAGTGATTTGGTCAACTACAAATCAGAGTCCCTTTATCGCATTAGAACCTTGGAGCGGACTCTCTACATCACTGGAAGAATCTGACATATTCAATGCCAAACGAAATATTAGTTACGTTGCTCCAAAAGAAGTTGATAAAAAACATTTTGATATTATTATTGAGTAAATACCATAGTAAAGTAATTTAAATATTCTACGGAAAACACTCAAAAACCCCACTGACTTTAATTAGCCAGTGGGGTTTATTACTTATATAATCCCCCTATAATCATGGAAAAGTAG
>NZ_JBNPOS010000048.1:0-6370 GCF_050315295.1 Streptococcus sp. SGI.013 | reverse complement strand
GCTCCCTGTTGTACCCTTACCTTGTTCTTATACTTGTCTATCAGTTCTTGGTCTCCAAGTTTCTCTGCAACATGCAGAAATTCCTTGGATTGTCTGATAGACCGCTCTAGGGCTCTCTGTTTGGCTTGTACGTTGGCATTTTCGATAGCCTGCTCAGGCGTTAAGTCTTTGAGATTGTCTGGTAAATCAGGTTTGTAGTTAGCACCGACCACAAAAGGTGTGATTTCGTGGTAACAGTTGATACCAAGACACCCTCCAGCTGATCCATATCCATAATCTGATAATGCTAGGATACGCTCGCCCTTTTCAGTTCTAGCAACTCCAGTAGTGACTATCTGATGTTGTAGAGGGGCACACATTTCCCTTGCTGTGGCTTTCTTTGAGTAGTAATAGGTATCTATCCCTAACTCCTCAGCTGGAGCCATTCTGACCTCACGATAGACACGCCAAGCCGTTGACTTGATAACCTGTCTAGCATAGGTATCAGCTTTCCAATGTTTCCCTTGACTATCGGTAAAGCCATAAAAGCCCTTTTGGGCCCATTTCATGACTGTATCTGAAATAGCCTTGTCTGATGTAGCAAGACCTGTGACAACCTTTGCTGTAGCCTCCTCAATGATAGACTGGTAAACCTCTCTCACACTCTTTGGTAGCGTGGTATTGATAAGGTTGTTAATATCTCCCATAGTCTGATTGACATAAGCTGCAAGATTGGTCTGTATGAGGCTGTTAGCCACAAAATCACCACCAGTAGCCTCTAATAGTTGCTCTTTGGTGTTCTTGTAGATTTGATAACCCTCGTTTTGGATAACATACCTCAGCTGTTCCTCGGCAATTCCTGAACGGTCTGAAATGAGCTTGAGGTTATCCTCGTTGAGTAGCCCCATCTCATTCATTTTCTCTAGTTGCCAAATGTAGGGGTTATCATCAAGACTAGCAGAGCCACGCTCTTTGATACGGTCTATAACTTGGTCAAATAGATCCAGAGTAAGCTGATGATAGATGTCTGCAACCTGACTAGCGTCAAGCATAAGCTGCTCATCATTGAGATTGATTGGTTTCTTCTTGTCATCAGCCATCTAATCACTCTCCATACACTCCCACATCATCAGGGCTACGCTCACTACTTGCCTTATCAATGGCATTGCCACTAATTTCAGCCTTTATTTCCTTAGCTTTCTCAGGGGTCACGTTGAGCACTTTCTCAATAGCCATGACATCAGTACCAAAGCCAGCGTTAACTACCTTAATCCAGTAATCAAGCTCAGCGTTTCGGTCAGTAAAGACACCATCATCAAGGTTAATGCTGATAGCGTCCATGTCTGGGATATTGCCTTTATAGAGTTGATAGGCTTTCCCAAGCTCTAACATGGAGATAATCAGCTCTTTTAGGGATTGCTCAACTAAACTGACAATACTGTTACGCATTTGGTAAGTGTCAGAGTTCTCTGAGACAATCTCAGTAGCTGTCTTCATGCTCTTACCGTCAAAAGTAAACATGCCAGCTGATACGCCTATCTGCATTTCAAAAAGGGATAGCCCCTCATTGATTGCCTTGATATAGTCATCAGAGCGGATAGGGGTTGTAAGGTCTGTGATACCTATACCCTTGTCCATGTCGCCACTGTCAAACTGCTCATAGACATTCTGACCAGTCTCAAACTCACGCTTGACTGTGACTTTCTCACCGTCCGTGTTGTATTGCGTGCTAATCATCTGAGTTGGAACTGCAACCCTACGCTGACCCATCTTAACCTCCCACATGAACTCATCATAGGTGGTGTTCAGGAAATCAATCGTAGTCTTTGCATTATCAAAGATAGATAGACCAAGTGGACTGTTAATATCTTTATTGTTCATACCTGGTGTTTTCAAGTAAGTAAACAATGGACGGCTCAGACCGTTCAAGTCAGCGACTTCTTCCAAGTCTTCATAGAGTTCAGCCAATGGCACCCTAGCTCCTACAATATTCTGATTATCAGACTTGTAGAGTTCATTGGTTACCGTGTACTTGTCATCTTTACTCCACTCATGCAATTCAATAAGCGTGTAATACTTCTGCTTGTTACCCTCTGATTTGATTGTCTTAGTGATGATAGCAGCGCTAGAAACATCTTGAGTGTTTGACTGGAGAGGCAAGAAAACTGGCGCTTGGATAAACGCCACCCTGACCTTGTCCTTATCAACATAAGGCCTCATAGCAAGTCCACCAAGAGCTAGACAGCTCTCTAGGTAACGTTCAAAGTTCTTGATAAAGCGGTCATTCTGTAGCTGGTCCTGAATAAATTCATCAGCTTTCTCATCATCTACCTTGATTTCAGCCTGTTCATTAAATACTAGGCTTGCAATCTTCTTGGAGGCTGTCCTGCCTATTGGTAAATGGTTAAAATCTCGCTTTTGTTTTGTGCCGTTGCTATCTTTATACTCAATCTGTGGATAACGCCCTGCAAAATACTTGAGATTTTCCCTGATACGGTCATACTCTGCACTAGACACCGCTATTTTAGGGTGGTCTGTGATATTAGTTAAGTTTTGTGTGGTCATCACATACTTACTCCTTGTAAAGAAATTCTTGATAGTTTGTACTATTCCCATTGTTAGCTCCTTTAGGCTTTCAAATCTAGCTCCCTAGCGTTGTCTAGGACAAAATACTTAAACTCATCTACCGTATGGTCATCTTCTTTGATAACCTTTGGATCATCAGAGTTAATAGTCTTGTCGTCATAGCGGTACATCTTATGCTCCTCAACAAAGACCTTGTTAGCAGGGATGTCAAGGTAGTAAAAGCGTCCCTCAGCTAGTAAGCTGATAACCATGTCAATCATGGTCTGATTTTTCTTCTTGGCCACTGGGTGCCAGCGTTCGCCATAGTCCTTAAAGTATTGATTTCTCAAAGCTCCCTCCGCACTATCAATAGTCATCTTGAGCTTAGGCACTCTGTACTGTTTCATAACCTTGTCTATAAAGTCATGGATCATCACGGTAAGCTCACTAGGTGCTTTCTTGATGGTCTTGCCAGCTGGTGAATAGTAGAACGTATCAAGCAAGATAACATTACCCTTAGCAGTAAGCCCATAAGCCCCACAGGCAGTAGCTGACTGCTGATGTCCTGTATCAAGGGCAAATGATATACCTATCAGCTTGTCATCATCAGGCAGGCTGTCTAGTGGCTTAAAGTAGTTCATGTTGTAGACATGATTACCAAGTCCTATAACTTCTCCTAGATACATCCAACGGTAATAGTCAGGGTCAGTTTCCTTGTACCTTTCTATCTTCTCTTTCATCTGCCTAGACAAAAAGCCTAGCCTGTCATCAAGATAGGTACTGTGATGTATCAGATAGGTAGGGTCACTTGCTTTCTCAGCTACCCATTCATTTATCCAGTCATAGGGGTTTCTAGGCGGGTTGTATGTGAAATAGACCTTGACCTGTTTGCCATTAGGTAGCTCTTGACGGATAAAGGTATCCTCAACTATATCAATGTCCTCACGCCCTGCAAACTCTGCCAATTCCTCAAACCACACAGACATAACATAGCCCTTGGCTATCTTCTGTGATTTGAGTTTCATTGGGTCATCTACGCCATAAAAGTAAAAGGCTGTACCTGTTTTCTTGTGGGTAATCTGTAGCGGTGACTTGCCAAACTTAAACTGATTGGCTAGCCCCATCTCATAAATGGCCCATCTTATCTGTTCATAGACAGACATTCTCAGGTACTTTCCCACTTTCCGTAGGACTACCACATTACCCAGAGGGTCACTAATAAAATCATTTACTAGATCAATAGAGACCACAGAGGACTTAGTAGAGGCACGGCCACCCTTTAACACAATATGGCTCTTGGGTGTAAAGAGCACCTCATCAAATACTGGGTTAATCAACTTTGCTAGGTTCAGTATCGCCATTGTACTCACTCCTATCAAACGTAAATCCAGTAATGACCGTATCATCTTCATCATCTGAGCCTAGCTGAGCCTTGAGGTTGTCAATCCTCAATCGTTGCTCCTCTGTGACAAGAGGTGAGCGTGTCAGCTCGTCGTAGGTCTTAATCATGCTTTTAAGCTCTGACTGTGCCCTTGCTATTGCAGCTAAAGCCTTGCCTTGCTTATCCCATGCCGTATGATGTTCATAGCCTGTACCAGCTTTGCCTGTACTAGTAACAAAGGTATCGCTATCCTCTACATCTTGGACAAATAAAATACGCTGAGCATGCAGTAGATTAGCATAGGTCAGCGTGATATTTTCCCAGAGTATGTCTATTGGTTGTTTGTCTGATAGCTCCTGTGCTATCTCATAAACCTCTTGAGGGAGGTACTTAGCAAACAGCCCATGTTTGAGGGCGTTTGTGTTTCCCTTAGGGGCTCCGTGTCCTAGAGCGTTCTTACTGCCCTTTGGAGCACCCCTTGGATTTTTGGAACGTTCCGTATTTTTCTTTTGGAACGTTCCTTTTATTTTAGGTTCCCATTTGTCTTTACTTTTCCAACCTCGGACAGTGCCAGCTGAAACACCCAAACGCTCAGCAATCTCAACCAGTTCAATGTTTCCATTGTTCTCTGAATAGATTTCAAATGCTTTGTCTCGGTTGGGGTCTCTTGCTCTACCCAAGCCTAAACCTCCTGCTGTTTATTTGTTTTGAAAAAAGAAAAGGGCAGACACTTCATAGGTGCCTTACCCTTAATTCTTGATACTACCATTCTAGCAGAATATAAAAACTGTGCTAACAAGTATTGATTTGTTCAGTACGGTTTTGTAAAGTTCAATTTAGTTCCATTTGTTCCAGCACATCATTCAACTCACAGATAGCCGTATTCCTCCAAGTATAGAAAGTGGTTCTACTGATACCCATTTTGTCACAAACATCATCAACATACATCTTAGTAATGTAAGTCATTCTGAGGACTGACCTGCTCTTTGGATTTTTCAGCTTGTTAATCAATCTACCTAATTCAAGTTTCCTGTTAATAACTTCATTAGTGTCCTGTTCAATGGCTTCTTTCATGACAATCAGCTGGGTATAGACATCATCAACCTTTTTAGCCTGACCACCCTTGACCTTGTCTGCTGTCCACTTGGGGCTTGAGAGCAAACCTGCCTCAAGCTCATTGATCTCGTCTATACGGCTTTGAATGTCCATATCAAGATTTTGTAGCTCATTCAAGAGCTCTTTAGCCTTGTTCACTCTCTGTCTCCTTTTTGTGGTATAATGTATGTGAGTTATTTACCACAGCCAGGGCAGAGAGTGCCTTGGCTTTTTTTATTCCCATGTGATATGAATTTGCTTGTTGGTTATAAAATCTTCACCAGTAAATGTATTTTTACTATAGGTCGAATGATACTCTACTTTGAAATCATCTCCTAACAATTCCTTGATTTTCTCAAGGGTCCTTTCATCATCCAATCTTCGTCTCGTATAATCATCTTTAACTTTTAAGACACTAATCAGATGGCCGCTATACCCTTGCATAGCTGATTCCTTAATGACTTTTTCCAAATCATATTTTTTAAAGTAACGTTCAAACCACTTGTTATAGCTTTCTGAACTTAATTGCTGTACTTCATCAAATAGTGTCATTTCAATCCCATCCTTTCATTATTCAACATGTAGCCCTCTATGGTAATTTCCTCAGGGCTATTGGTCCAATTCTTCATGATTTCAACTTGAGAGGTGATAGAGGTAATAATATAGACTTTTCCTCTCCTATCCTTAACTGTCGTGATAGAGACCTGCTCTTTTTTTCTTTGCCATTCCAGACTCTCATCATAAGCCTTGGAGAAAGCCCTGGTAAACATCTTTTTACGTTGTCGCTTGTTCATTGGTTGCCTCCTAAGCCTCACATTCTGCTAATGCTATAGGATTTTGATTATGATAAATAGTGACTGTGTTCTTACTGGTTGTTGTCCCCCAATCACTTTCCTCTTTTACTTGTTCACCAATTTTGACATCAGTGATAACAGCGTCTAGCTTGACATCTTTGAACTCTCCGCCTGCACTAGCACAACAATCGCTTTCTGACTCCTCGATAGTGACCTTAGTTCCATCTTCAAGCTCTAAGTAGTCTTTGTCCCACTTTACAATACGTTTGTAGAGTAGCAACTCTTTCAGTTCTTCTAGTGATCCATAGCGTTCATCTTTGCTGCCATACATACTAAAGCCATCTGGTAATTCAATAGTTTTTGTCATCTCAACTTCCTCTTTTCTTCAAATACTCAGGGATTTCATCACCGACCTTGAGGCTTTCGTACTGTTCTTTGGTAACTAAAAACTTACCATAAGCCTCAGCCGTGACGGTGTAGCGTCCCTCTATGATTTCCTTGTCTGTGATTTGCCCTACCATCACACCGCCTGCATTATCGACGGTGTAGATGATGA
>NZ_JBNPOS010000047.1:0-8541 GCF_050315295.1 Streptococcus sp. SGI.013 | reverse complement strand
GACCCCCTCAAAATCTTCTCAATCAGAAAAACAGTTCACAGTTGCGAATAAAACGTTCACCATTTTTGGCAAATATGATCCAACCTATGCCGTTTTACAAAGTCTAGCGAATACCATCACTACTTTAGAAAATCAAGGTTATAACATTGGATTTAAGTTGGTAGATGCAGACACCAATAAAGGAATTGCTTATAACCAAAATAGCAAGTTTTATTCTGCATCAACCATTAAAGGGCCTTTTGTTGCGAGCTTGGTAGCTAATAATAGCTCAGCCTTCCAAAAATCAGGTAGTACTATTTTAGATGTTCTAAGAACTTCAAGTAATGAAGGTTACAAGTATTTACGTGATACTTATGGCCCATCTGCTTTATATAACTGGGCAAGAGAAGCAGGCGTGGAAACAAATGTAGTAACTCCACTTTATCCTTATTTGACAGCTCAAGAGCTTTTTGCATTATGGCAAAGAAATTATCAGTTCTTTACAACAAGTAACTATGGAAAACAAGTTGGAACCTGGTTTGAAAACCCAAATCTATCACCTATAAAATCTGTCCTAGGTTTATCTTATAAAACACAATCTAAAGCAGGTTGGATTGGTTATCCTGGCTATCGTGCAGCTAATGATGCAGGAATTGTCTATACTCCAAAAGGTAATTATATTGTTTCTATTATGACAAATGCGGATGGTCGTCTCGGTTTGGTCAACCCGACTGTTTTAGCTTTGAATAGTGTTTACTTTGACATCAAAAAATAAAATGATAAATGAAATGTTTAGTTAGGAGAATTGATGAAAGGATACAGAAAAAACATTTCGCCAGTAAAGCCTTTCTGACTATTTCTATATTGATTATCAAGATGGTTCTACAAAAGGATTTAATCTAGGTCAGTATAACCTCCAAGTTCCAAAAGATAAAGTACAAGTGTCAACAACCTATAGAGGAACAGGTGTCTATGGTGTGACAATCAATCATGTGGTCACTAAGGGAGAAGTGGTCTTTGCAGTTTGGTCTGAAAAAAATGGACAAGATGACTTGAAATGGTATGGTGCAAAAGCAGTTGGTCCAACAACTTATGAAGCAACATTTGATAGTAAGCAGTATGCCGATGCTGGAAATTATATGATCCATGTCTATCAAAAACTGGACGGTAAAATGCAGTTTTTAGCATCAAGTACGCAATATGTTGAACGAAATCGTTATGAAATGCCTGTCTATAGCCAACGAGATGGACGTTGGGGAGGTCTTCAATATGGTTTGTTTAACTTGGCAACAGCTGGTTGCGTGCCAACCGCCTTATCAATGGTTTTCTCATCTCTGACTAACCAGGATATCAAACCAACTACGGTCGCTAATTACCTATATCATCAGACCAATCATTTCAATAAATATTTTATAGGAACGTCTAGTCTTGGAATTTTTGAAGCAAGTAAAAATTGGGGCTTAAATACAACCGTATTAAACAGCCAGTCAGCTTTAGAGAATGCTTTAAAAGAAGGGCATTATGTTGTTGCAGCTGTTCAATATAATAAGTTTGTGGCAACAGGATCTCATGAAATTGTTTTAAAAGGCTACCAAAATGGTCAAACTCTTGTAGCAGATCCTTATACAGGAAAAACAGAGTGGTATCCTGTCAGTCGAATCTTTTTAGAAGCAAGTACAGATAAAGATGATACAGCACATAAAGGCAAACCCTTTATCAAAATTACAGATTAGCTTGAGCTAATGGAATATTTATCGTCTTTTAGTTTACTTTTAGCACTAGGAATGAGCCGAAGGCCTAACTGAAGTTAGATAAGGTGAGTTAACGCAGTAATAAAAGAAAAACTAAATGACAATATAAGAAAATAACATCCCCCTCATCAGTAACTAGGTTGTCTAGGTTTTACAAGAGGGGGATTTTTATATTAAAAAACCTTAGAAAGACTAGTTTCTAAGGTGGTTGCGAGTTATTTTTCTTTTAACAGTTGGAAGTTTAGCTGATCTTTTAGTTGTTTGATGAGAACAAATACAAGCGTTAAACTGACTAGGCGATCGAGATAGTCGGTTAGGATTTGGACTATGATTAAGCTAGTTGTTAGATTCATCCCCATAGCATGAAAGATTTGAGCTAAAAGACTGGAGCCACTTGAGGTGATGCCTTTAAAAAGGACGACAGTTATACTGGCAGAAATAAGTGTTCCAATTAGAGAGATTGGGATGGTTAGGATCGCCAATCGTTTGAGCTCTGCTTTTTTTCTAAACATAAAGCCAGCTAAAAGAACGGTCACAATTGCAACGGGAGCATAGTAAATGGCAAAGATATCTGTTGTCAGCCAACTTAATAGGGCACTTAAAATGGCTGTTAAAGTTCCAAGCCATGGTCCAAATAATATAGCGATAAGAAGACTTCCAACCATGTCAAGATAGATAGGCAGTTTTAGAAAGAGAGCAATGTTACTGCCGACATAGTTAAGGGCAATCGCAAGAGCGATAAAGATAATAAGATGAGTTTTTTGTCTAGTTTTCATAGAAACCTCCGAGATTAAGCTGTAAAATGTCCTGTGAAATGACTTCCTTTGGTTGGTCTAAGATTGTCGTCAAAAAATCTTGCCAAAACCGAAGGCTATCAACTTCTGTTAAGATTTTACTATTGCTGTCTTTTTGATAAAAATGCTGAGCATCAACAATACTTTGTCCCAGTGCGATACCATCTGTGACAATATCAGTGTAGCTGGTAAAACCATGACAAATATTGGGATCAATAAGATAAGCTAGTGCTAGTGGATCATTGATGACACAACCTAAGAGATGTTCATATTTCCAATGAAAGTCGAAGTAAAAGCGAGTGATTTTTTCAATAAAGGCAGTTAGTTCAGAAGGAAACTTTTTTAAGTACTCTAGATGATTTGGGCTAAGAACAATTTTTCGGGTGACATCAAGACCTACCATTTCAACGCATCTTTTAAGGTGCTTGAAAACAAAGTTTGCTGCATGAGGATCACACCAATAGTTGTATTCTGCCACAGGAGAGCAATTGCCATTTGATTTAAAGTTACCTCCCATGCTGATAAAACGAGAGCAGTTTTCGCCCAAATTCTTATTTTTTTCTAAGGCTAAAGCGATATTAGTCAGTGGACCTAAAGCTAGAATGGCGGTGTCTTGTTTTTGCTTAAAGTAATCTGCTAGATAGTCATCTGCCTTGGTGGTCTCAGGTCTTTTATCACAGCTTCGTTTTAAAAAAGTTTCACCCAAACCATCCATACCATGTGTGTCTTGAGCAGAGATAAAGGGACGTTTCAGAGGCGTTTTTGCACCTATATAGATGGGAATGTCTAGTCTATTGACAAGTTCTAAGATGAGGGCACAATTTTCAAATCCAAGCTGACTAGGAACATTTCCGCATACAATGGTAATGGCAACAACTTCTAAATTAGGATGTTTGAGGGCATAGATGAGGGCAAGAGCGTCATCAATACCTGGATCACAGTCGATAATAACTTGTTGTTTCGTCATATTTAACCTTTCTAAGATAAAATTAGGAATAATAAAAAGAGAGAATGAACAGTTTAAATAAGGTTCAATCTCTCTCCCAGTACAGCAAAAAGAAATGGAGCGGGTAAAACCCAATACTCCATAAAAACTAGTTTAATCAAAATGATGATGCGACTTAGTTTTTTATTCTGGGAAGTTTTCGAACCAGTCTAGGATCATTGTCCTAATTTATTTGCATAGATATATTTTACTATTAAATCATTCATCTGTAAAGATGAGATTTGTTCGCTAAATCGTGGAAATTTTCTGACGATTTTGTTAAAATAAAGCTATTAAAGTTAAGGAGAATGATATGGTTAAGACAATTCATACAGACCAGGCCCCAAAAGCAATTGGCCCTTATGTTCAAGCGAAAGTGGCAGGTAACTTGCTATTTGCTTCTGGACAAGTTCCTCTCTCTCCAGAAACGGGCGAGATTATCGGTGAAACAATTGAGGAACAAACCAAGCAGGTTTTAAAAAATATCTCAGCTATTTTAGAGGAGGCGGGAACAGATTTTGATCATGTGGTCAAGACAACCTGTTTCTTAAGTGACATGAATGATTTTGTTGCGTTTAACAGTGTCTATCAGACAGCTTTTAAAGCTGATTTTCCAGCACGATCAGCAGTAGAGGTGGCAAGATTACCTAAGGATGTCAAGGTAGAGATTGAAGTGATTGCTTATCTAGGTTAAAAGGAGAGAAATCTCCTTTTTATTGTTTTTATGACATAGGTTTCAGGTTAGGAATATGTTATAATGGCAATAGTAGATTAAAAGATAGAAGAGGGGAAGTTTCAATGTCTGAACATCAAATCAATCTTGTGATTGTCACTGGAATGAGTGGAGCAGGAAAAACTGTGGCTATCCAGTCATTTGAGGATTTAGGTTATTTTACAATAGACAATATGCCACCAGCGCTCGTACCGAAATTTTTAGACTTAATTGAGCATAGCAGTGACTATGATAAGGTTGCCTTGGTTGTGGATATGCGCAGTCGTCAATTTTTTTCAGAAATTAATAGTATTTTAGATAAAATTGAAAGTAATGATAACATCAACTTTAAAATTCTCTTTTTGGATGCGACAGATGGTGAATTGGTGTCACGTTATAAAGAAACGCGCCGTAGCCACCCTCTAGCCGCAGATGGACGTGTCTTGGATGGCATTGAGTTGGAACGGGAATTACTAGCTCCTTTGAAAAGCATGAGTCAAAATGTTGTGGATACAACAGAATTGACCCCACGTCATCTAAGAAAAACCATTACCGATCAGTTTTCTGCTAAAGAGCAAGTGAATCAATTTCGTATAGAAGTGATGAGCTTTGGCTTTAAATACGGTTTACCTCTAGATGCTGACCTTGTATTTGATGTACGTTTTCTACCTAACCCTTATTACCAAGTAGAGCTTCGTGAAAAAACAGGACTCGATCAAGAAGTCTCAGACTATGTTATGAATCACCCAGAATCAGAAGATTTCTATCAAAACTTAAAAGGCTTGTTGCAGCCGATATTGCCTGGCTATCAAAAAGAAGGAAAATCAGTATTGACCATTGCCATTGGATGTACAGGAGGACAACATCGCAGTGTTGCTTTTGCTAGACGCTTAGCAAATGATTTATCCAAAGATTGGCATGTTAATGAAAGCCATCGTGATAAGGATAGACGTAAGGAAACGGTGAATCGTTCATGAGAAAACCTAAGATAACCATAATAGGTGGCGGAACAGGTATTCCCGTCATTCTTAATAGCCTTCGCCATTTTGATGTGGATTTGACCGCTATTGTCACAGTAGCTGATGATGGAGGGAGTTCGGGTGAACTGCGTAGTGCGATGCAATTAACCCCACCAGGTGATTTGAGAAATGTGTTAGTAGCCATGAGCGACATGCCTAAATTTTATGAGAAAATCTTTCAGTATCGTTTCGCTGAAAATGATGGCGCTTTATCTGGTCATCCTTTGGGAAATCTCATTATTGCAGGTATTTCAGAAATGCAGGGCTCAACTTATAACGCCATGCAGATTTTGACGAAGTTTTTTCATACAACAGGTAAAATCTATCCCTCCAGTGAAAATCCTTTGACCCTCCATGCAATTTTTAAAGATGGTCATGAAGTGGTAGGAGAGAGCCATATTGCTAATTATAAGGGGATGATTGATCATATTTTTGTGACAAATTCCTACAACGATGATGAGCCAACTGCTAGTCGTAAAGTAGTTGAGGCGATTATGGAAAGTGACATGATTGTGTTAGGACCGGGCTCTTTATTTACCTCAATTTTGCCTAATCTTGTGATTAAAGAAATTGGGCAAGCCTTGTTAAAAACCCAAGCAGAAGTTGCTTATGTCTGCAATATTATGACACAATACGGTGAAACTGAGCATTTTACAGATGCAGATCATGTTCGCGTCTTACATGAACACTTAGGACAACCATTTATTGATACAGTTTTAGTCAATATTGAAAAAGTTCCGCAGGCTTACATGGATTCTAATCGTTTTGATGAGTATCTTGTACAGGTTGAACACGATTTTCAAGGACTAAGAAAAGAAGTTCCTCGCGTGGTGTCCTCAAATTTTTTACGTTTAGAAAAAGGCGGAGCTTTCCATCACGGAGACTTGGTGGTTGAGGAGTTGCTTCGGATTATTCAGGTGAGAAAATGACTTTTACCATCAAAGTAAAAGAAGAGCTACTGCAACTGGTTCATCAGGATAAAAGTGAACTTTCTGCCATGATTAAGATGTCTGGAAGTTTAGGATTATCAGGTTCAGGCTTAACGCTTTCTATTACAAGTGAGAATGCAAAAATAGCTCGCCATCTTTATGCCTTACTAGAGAGGTTTTATCACACACAGGCAGAAATTAAATACCATCAAAAGACCAATCTTAGAAAAAATCGTGTTTATACAGTTTTTTTAGAGGAAAATGTTGAGGCTATTTTAGCTGATTTGAAATTAGCTGATTCGTTTTTTGGCATCGAAACAGGGATTGAGCCCGAGATTTTAAATGACGATGAAAAGGGGCGAGCCTATTTAAGAGGAGCCTTTTTGTCCAATGGTAGCGTCAGAGACCCAGAGACTGGTAAGTACCAATTAGAGATTTTTTCAGTTTATTTAGACCATGCGGAAGATTTGGCGAATTTGATGAAAAAATTTATGTTAGATGCTAAGGTGATTGAGCGAAAAAAAGGTGCGATAACGTATTTACAAAAAGCTGAAGATATCATGGATTTTTTGATTGTTATCGGTGCAATGGAAGCTATGTCGGAATTTGAACAGATCAAAATTTTGCGGGAAACCAGAAATGATCTTAATCGTGCAAATAACGCAGAAACAGCCAATATTGCTAAAACTATCACGGCTAGTATGAAAACGATTAATAATATTATCAAAATAATGGACACTGTAGGATTGGATGCTCTTCCTGTTGAACTTCGTCAAGTTGCACAGGTTAGGATTGCTCATCCAGATTATTCTATTCAACAGCTGGCGGATAGCTTAGATACCCCTCTTACCAAGAGTGGTGTTAATCATCGTTTAAGAAAGATTAATAAAATAGCAGAAGAACTATAAGGAGAAAATGATGTGTACCACGATTTTAGTTGGAAAAAAAGCAAGCTATGATGGCTCAACTCTTATCGCTCGAACAGAAGATTCACAAAATGGTGTTTTTACCCCTAAAGCATTTAAAATGGTTTTACCTAATGATCAGCCACGGGATTACCAGTCTGTTTTATCTCGGTTTTCTATCACCTTACCCGATAATCCCTTGGCCTATAGCTCAGTTCCTGATGCGCTAGGTGAAGAAGGGATTTGGGGGCAAGCAGGTATTAATGAAGTTAATGTTGCCATGAGTGCTACAGAAACCTTAACCACTAACAGCCGTGTACTCGGTGCAGATCCTTTAGTTGAAACAGGGATTGGTGAGGAAGATATTTTAACTTTGGTATTACCTTATATCAAGTCTGCGCGTGAGGGTGTTAAGCGTTTAGGAGAACTGCTAGAGGCTTATGGGACTTATGAATCAAATGGTATCGCATTTGCTGATTTGGATGAAATTTGGTGGATGGAAACAGTCGGTGGTCACCACTGGCTTGCTAGACGTGTGCCAGATGATGCTTATGTGGTGGTTGCTAATCAATTAGGGTTGGATCATTTTGAGTTTAATAATACAGATGATTATATGTGTTCGAGTGATTTAAAAGACTTTATTGAAGACTATCACTTGGAATTAAATTACTCTAATGAACATTTTAACCCACGTTATGCATTTGGTAGCCAAAGAGATAAAGATCGTCACTATAACACCCCTCGTACTTGGTTTATCCAAAAATTCTTTAATCCTAGACTAGAACAAGATCCACAAAGCTTCTTTATCCCTTGGAGCCAGAAGTCCTATCGTAAGATTACAGTTGAAGATATTAAGTATGTCTTAAGTGGTCACTATCAAGACACGGTGTATGACCCTTATGGTCCAGAAGGATCAAGTGTCACACAAAGATCGTTTCGTCCTATTGGAATCAATCGTACCAGCCATACAGCGATTTTACAACTTCGTCCAGATTGCCCTAAAGAAACAACGTGGATTCAGTGGATTTCCTTTGGTTCGATGCCTTTTACCACCAGCGTTCCCTTCTTTACACAGGTAGCAACAACACCAACGTATTTCTCGAATACAGGTGCACAAGTATCAACAGATAGTTTTTATTGGGCAAATCGCCTAATTGCAGGTCTAGCAGATGCGCATTTTAAAAAGCACGAGGGCATTATTGAGGATTATATCCAAGAAACCATGGCGCTAGGTCAAGCTATGATTCATCAAGTTGATAAAAAAATGGCTCAAGGTGGAGTAGTTGATTTTGAAAAAGAGAATCAACAATTAAGTGATCAGATTGAATCTAAGACTAATCAGCTCTTAGCTAAAATTTTATTGGATGCTAGTAATTTGATGACCAATCGATATGAGGTTAGTGACTAAAAAATTTGATAGCATAAAGTCAAATATAAAAGTGTTTAATCAGACTAAAAAGTCGAAAC
>NZ_JBNPOS010000046.1:0-9575 GCF_050315295.1 Streptococcus sp. SGI.013 | reverse complement strand
TTCATAAGTTTCTTTAATAAATTCAATACTAGCTAAATCATCGGAAAAGGCTGTTGAAGTCCCACATGCAACTCCCCATCTAAGAGCTTCAATAGGATCATGACTCGTCACAAATTCACCTGTGAACCCTGCAACCATCGAATCTCCTGCTCCGACTGAGTTTTTCACGGTACCCTTAATAGGTTTCGCAAAATAAGCCGCTTCTGGTGTTACTAATAATGCTCCGTCACCAGCCATAGAGATGATAACATTTTTTGCACCCTTAGCCAAGATTTCACGGGCATACTTCTCAACATCAGCTAAGCCATTAAGTTTCACACCAAAAATTGCTTCCAACTCATGATTATTAGGTTTTACTAACAAAGGTTGATAGGCCAATGAATCAAGCAAGGTTTGTCCTTCAAAATCACAAACGACTTCCGCTCCTGCTTTTTTGGCTACAGGAATCAATTCATTATAAATTTGATTCCCAAGATTAGCTGGAGCTGATCCTGCAAATACAACAGTATCTTCATTAGTTAGCGAGGATAATATAGACTTTAATGCTTCTACCTGCGCTTCTGTTACTACTGGACCTGCACCATTGATTTCTGTTTCTTGATCAGCCTTGATTTTAACATTGATGCGCGTATCCTGATCAACTTCAATAAATTGGCTAGCAATACCTTCGATTTGCAAGCCGTCTTTAATAAATTGACCTGTAAAGCCACCAATAAAACCAGTTGCTGTATTATCATGCCCAAGTCGTTTTAAAATACGACTTACATTAATCCCTTTTCCACCAACGTACTTATCATCACTATCCATGCGGTTGACACTACCAATTTCAACCGAATCAATACGGACAATAAAGTCGATAGAAGGATTAAGAGTTACTGTATAAATCATACCTCTACTACCTTCGTTTTTTCTTTTATTTTTTCCAATAGCCCATCTGAATGGTTATTGGTAATAATAACAACTTTTTCAACAGGAGCCACTTTTACAAATGAGGCCTGTCCTATTTTTGAAGAATCTACCAAAACATAAGCTTGTTTAGCATTTTCAATAATTAACCTTTTAACAACAGCTTCATCCATATCAGGCGTTGTCAAAAAATTTTCATCAACCCCATTCATACCTAAGAAAGCCTTATCAAAGTTCAATTGTCTTATTTGCTCAACTGCTAGATTACCAACACTAGCATCCGTAGAATGTTTCACAAATCCACCGACAATAATAGTCTTGATCCCCTTCTCTACTAATCTAGAGGCGTGATGGATAGAATTTGTCACAACCGTAATATCTTCGTTTCCCTCAAAAGCTTCAACTAGTAAGGCATTAGTTGTTCCTGCATCAATAAAAATAACTTCTTGAGAATGAACTAAATTTAAAGCTTTAGAAATCACTGATGATTTTTTTTGAACGTTTTTGATAGATTTTTGGCTATTACTTAATTCTTCCTGTAAATGTGCTTTCAGTTCTGCTCCACCATGAACACGGCAGAGCTTACCTTCTAACTCCAATTCATCCAAATCCCTACGGACCGTTGATTCAGACGACTCCAACAAAGGGACCAGATCCTCTAAACTGACAAATCCATGTACCGATAATTTATCCATGATAATTTGTTTACGTTCAGATTTTAACATTTCTCCTCCTTCTGAAATCGTTTACAAATATTATTATACCTTATTTTTATTTTTTGTCAACATTTTTCTTCCAAAAACTTTCAAAATACTTCATCATTCTATCTAAAGTTCTTAAAAAGAAAGCTAGTTGATGATATAAATAATATCTAAGAGGCGTCACCATGGCGTATATCATGTTATAAAAAAACAAAAAAGAGCAGACAAAAACTCTTCATTTAAAAAGTTCATTTGTCTACTCTACATATTGGTATTATTAGATCAGTATCAAACAATGCTACTAGTTAAAAAAGATATTCTTCAGAGCACTGAATAGTGAAAATAATACAGAAAAAGTAATTAAGATAACCACAATAAGAAAAGATAAGGGACGCTTATTTTTTTCTTTCTGACTTTCTTTATAGCGTGCTTTAGTAATATTTTCTTTAATATTTTGCTCTAAAAGTTCATTTTTTTTAGCCATTATATAACTCTCCATAAAATAAATGTTTTAAACATAGTAGATAGATTGTCCACCCTGAGGTCCGTGTTCAATACTGCTAAGCATAATATTACGGATAATTTTTTTCTTAATCTCATAACTTAAACGATCATAGGAAAGTAATGATTCTGCGTAATATTCAAATATACTGTTTCTTTGCGCAATTTGTCGTGTTGTGACAACTGTTTTTAATTGTTGTAGATTATCCACTTGTTCAATCCAACATTCATCAATGGCTTTTAACATAGATAAGCGATAAAATTCTGATATCCTTGCATCATCCGCTAGTTCTACTTCTTTACGTGCTGTTTCTTTTTGATAAAGTTGCCACAGTAGTTTTTCAACAGATTTATCTGATCTGAAATTAAAGCCATCTCGATAACCTTGAAAATGATAACTATAATTATCTAAAATGTAGCGCTTTAGAGTTTCAGGGGTACGCGCGCTATCTTTTTCCATATAGTCTGCAATCATATCTTTAAAAATACTATCAATCTGATCCTTAACGGAATGTTCATTAAAAATCAAATCGTCACGCATAGCATAAATTTTATTTCTTTGAACGCGTAAACTCTCATCAAATTGAATCGTAGAGTTTCTCGCGCTAATCGCCTTATCCTCACTTTTTTCCTGTGCTTGATTAACAGCTCTAGTAAACCTAAGCCCCTTAAGCTCCTTACCATTACTTGTTGATTCATTTTTTTTGAAATAGCGGTGAATCCATTTTGGAGCATATTGAACCATAATTTCATCTTCCAAAGAAACAAAGAAAAGACTCATGCCAGGATCGCCTTGACGTCCCGCTCGACCTCTTAGTTGCCAATCAACTCGACTATTGGGCATCCTCTCAGTTCCAATGACAGCCAGCCCGCCCAGCTCTTCGACTCCTGGACCTAGTTTGATGTCTGTTCCGCGCCCTGCTAGTGGAGTTGCAACTGTGACTGCTCCTTTTCTCCCTGCTTCTTTAACAATCAAAGCCTCTTTTGCGACATTATTTGCTGTTAATAAGCTATGAGCAATTCCCTCTTGTAACAACAATTTCGAATAAATTTCTGCTATGTCTACTGTTCCAGACACCAAAAGAATGGGTTGACCTGTCTGATGAATCTCTTTTACTAGATCCATTGTTGCATAAAGTTTATCTGGCAAGGTAGTATAAATCCTATCAGGATAATCTATTCGCTGAACAGGAGAATTCGTTGGAATGACAACAACAGGGAGTTGGTAGGTAGAGATGAGTTCATCTTCTGCAATTTTAGCAGTTCCAGACATCCCAGATAATTTTGGAAACATATTGAAGAGAGATTGATAGGTAACAGATCCCATCGCTCTAGACTCTTGTGTTTTATTGACCTTTTCTTTAGTTTCAATTGCTTGATGAACTCCAGACTGTAGGCGAGTTCCCTCTAATATACGTCCTGTTCTATTATCAAGTAACTTAACTTCCTCATCTACAACATAGTCCCGATTTTTTTTATAAATGTGATGTGCCCTGAGAGCTAAATTGATATGGCGATTTAATTCAAAATATTGATTTGAAAAGAGATCATCAATATCAAAGAATTCCTCTGCATAATCAACTCCTTTGTTCGTCAAATAAACTATTTTTTCATCTTCATCTAAAAAATACTCCTCTGATTCAACTAAAGTTTGAACAAATTGATCTGTCATTTCAAACAAATTAGACTGTACACGAGGGGCACCTGAAATGATCAAAGGCATCTGCGCACTATCTAATAATACTGCATCCGCTTCATCTACAATAACATAATTAAATGGGCGGAGAAACTTACCTTCAATAGAGCCTGCTAAGTTATCTGTAAGATAGTCAAATCCTAATGCAGCACTTGTTGTATAAACAATATCAGATTGGTAGACCTCACGACGCATATCTGGTGTAACATCAATACTATCATCGAAAACACCTATGCCTACTGTCAAACCTAACCACTTATAAACTTCTCCCATCTCAATCGCGTCACGTTCTGCAAGGTATTCATTTGTTGTGACCAAAATAGCTCCTTTACCTGTTAAACCATTAAGGTATAACGGCATAGTAGCTGTTAAGGTCTTACCCTCCCCTGTCTTCATTTCAGCGATATTCCCCTTATGTAAGGCAATAGCACCTAAAACTTGAACATCATACGGGAATTTCCCTAAGACACGTTTATTAGCTTCTCGAATGGTGGCATAAGCTTCAGGTAATAAATCATCTAATTGTTCTCCATCCGCTAAACGTTCTCTAAATCGTAAAGTCTGATCTTGCAGTTCTTGATCAGAGAGATTTTCCATCTTATCTTTGAGTCTATTGACCTGCGCAAGGATTTTTTCAAAGCCTTTCAGCCTTATTTTATCTAATAAAGATTTTTTTTGCACCTCAATTAGCTTCCTTTCTCTTGCAGTTAAATGGTTTCAATTAAGGAGGACACAAAATTCAACTCTTCTGGTAACTCCTTTTCAATGTAACGTTTTGAAAATACTTTCTTAGTAAAGGGTGAAACCTCTCTTTTCTCTTGGTACAATTCTAAAGAAGTAAAATATAAGGCTTGGCACCCTCCACTCATCAAGGTAATAGTATAAGAAAACGCTCCTTCTGGATAAGTAAAACTAGTCTCCTCATCCCTTATATTTTTTACAGCAATCGATTCACCGAGTCTATTAAAAAATTCTATCTTTACAAAAACTCTTCGATTTGGAATAACATCCATATTGGCAACTAAAGTATAAGTCTTACCAAATTCTAAAACTGGTAATTCTGGAGTACGTCTATCACGTTGATAATTCGTTCTAGACATCCATTTATAGATTTCTTTACCTGGTGGCATTAATAAGTTCTCAAAACGAACACTCTCTCCAACAAATCTGATAATTGATCCGTAAAGATAAGTGCTACTAGTTGCCACTTTATCCCATTTAATCGTTGCTATTAATTCTCTTGTCATTTGGTTTTCCTTCCAAATTTATCTGCTAATATCGTACTATATTGTTTTAAAAACCACTTATTAATGGCTGGACTATTATCATTATGTCGTCCAGGATAACCTTTAGCATAAATATGAGAGGCTTTTGATGAAAGATGCTCAATCAACTCCTCTGTTGCTGTACCATCATAGTCATCATCTTCCATAAAAGCGATAGCAAAATCAGTATTAGGGAAGTCAGATTTATCAAATTTTGACCAAAACTTTTGATTTAGCAACTCAATATGTTCTTCATCTGTTCCACCTGTCAAGCTCAAAGTCACGTCAGCCATTGTTTCAAATTCATTTGGACGACGTAACTTTAATGCCTTGGTTGTATTTCCTAAACTGGCGAAAGGTTTACCAACAATAACTGCTGCAGGGTTAAAACTAGAAGCGTAATAAAGGGCTCCAAAAGTCCCCATAGAAAGACCCGAGAAGATCAAGTCGTTAGAACTAAATCCCAAGTAATCTAGCGAAGAAGCAATTTTATCTTCAATAGCGTCTTCCAGCTCGGAACTGCCTCCATAAAAACTGCCACCTTCCAGGCGAGGATCACCGATTAACAAAAATGGTGATTTCATATCTTTCATCATGAAATAACCCTCAAAACCTTCAGCTGAGCGATATCCTGAAAAATATACATTTAATGGTGGCTTCATATCTCCAGGTTCAAAATAAGAAATAAATTCTTGGCGTTGACTATCGGCAAAGCGTTCACCGCCTAAAATGAACTGCCCAAGCCCTTGTCTCGAATTTCTATAATGAAGTGGACCAAAAGAAATTTTTCCCTGACCTCTTGCTAAGATAGAAAAAGAATAGTAATACTGCTCTTCTTCGGTATTTAAAATAAATGGTTTTTTTAATTCATCGCCACTAATAAGACGTGTTTCCTGTATATCATACACCGATCCTGCTACAAAACTTGTTACCTCAATGGCAATTTCAGAATTTCCTGTCACGGTATATTCTTGCCAAAATTCTAAGGCGACTGTTGAGCTAGGAACATTATATCGATATGTAAATAACGGCTCAAAATCTTTACCAAAATTTCCATCAAAATTTAGGGAAACATAGCCAAAATGAGTTACTTTACCATCAAAGGAGGGATGTAAATCAATATCTGATATTTTTAATTTAGCGCCATATTGTCCTCTAAATAAGTTTTTTTCAAGATAGCAAACAATCTCTTCTTTTTCCCCATCAAATGGTAAAGTCCTTGCCATTTTTTTTCTGAGAAATCCCTTGTCGCTAGCCTGTGGTAAGGGAATCCCATCAAGAAAAAAGACAGCATACGGATCAACGACATCATCCAATAGGGACAGACTAGCTTCATCTGCGATATCACTTGTTATCAAGATAGCTTGATATTGAAGAGTAGGTTCCGATGGAGCTCCTAATGTAGCATTTCCTTTTTTTAGAAGTTCAACAGTTTCGTTTTCTAAGACAGTTTCTAAATCAGATAAAGATGAGTATGACCACTCAATGCCTTTTGGCATCTGAATATGATTTTGCCAATCTTCTTGACCAATTTGTAAAATCTTAATTGCCATAGACTACCTTTCTAATAGGGATTTCCACTGCTCTAAAATGCGACCACTGGTATAATCTGTCATTTTTTCAATAGATGAAATCAAAGCTTTATTCCAATTGGCTAGACCATCAAAATAATAGGAAATAGCTTTTGGTAAATCACTATAATTAGTTATTAACCAGCCATTTTCTTTATGCGATAAATAGTCCGTCTTAACGAGGTTAATTTGAGGAATACCCGCACTAATACTCGCAATTTGGGTATACAAATCTGGTTGACGACCTAAGTCAATAACCAAACGACTAGTATCTAAAGCCTTAATGATTTGATTTTCATTTGTATAAAGCTTTAATTTAATTCGTCCCAAAACTAACTCATTCTCATCAACTTTGTTTTCGCTGTCATCATCTTTAGGTCTCATAAATTTTTCTTTATCAAACTTGGTATCTAGCAAAAAGTTCAACTCTCTTTCAAGTTCACCTAATTGACGATGACTATCAATCGTTGCAATTTTTAAAACAATGAGAGGGTTATCCTCCATAACACTTAAAATAGGAACGACAGCCTTTAAGAATTCATCATCATCCAAGCCATCCACTAGGAAATAAATTTCTAAATCTTTAACGTTCTGACTATGTCCTAGACGCAAACGTGTATCAAACGGTGAAATTCGAGTAATCGGCTTTTCCGTTAACTGCTTTTGATTGATAGCTTCTTTAATTGTTTTATCCATATTTTCTGTATCTGTTACAATAAATTTAGCAACATCATAAATATCAGCTAAATCACGAATTTGATCCTTTAAGGGACGATGACTAAAGAAAGAAAAAATCTTATTTTGTTGAACAAATTGAGTACAAAGTAACTGATTATGTTGGTTATGGGAGGCAATAACTAAGCTATCATTTTGTTTTAGATATTCTACTTTAAAAACAGATAATCGCTCTTGCATCATTTGTTCCCAATTTTGATAAGTTCGATGTTCGAATTCTAAATCCGACAAAGTATTTACCTCTATCAGACCATTTTGACTTAAATGTTCTCGAACTTGCCATATACCATTTTCGTTAAGGTAGTCTCTATACTCTTCTTGACCGTTTTTATAATAAAGGATGCTAGATAAAAATCCCCTATCATCAAAAACGTAACGTTTATCTACCTGATTTTCTTTTAAAAAATCAATCGCATATAAATTTCCATTTTCTGCAAAACAGATATGGGCTAATACCCTTCCTGAACATTTAGCAACAACCGCAAAAGGGGAATACAAAAACTCAGTTTGATCTGGCCAGTTTAAGGCTTTAAAATCAATAGGATTTGTATCTACAGACTTAATATTTTGAATGTCGTCAAAAAAAGACCAATAAGATACTCCAAGTAAATCTTGCTTATGTAAAAAATAACGTAAATTTGGTTGATAATTTAAAATAAGAAGACGAGAAACTTCACCAATACTCTGAAACATTTTTAACTGGTTCACGGTATCATCAAAAGTCATTTTCTCAAAGACACGAAACCATAAAGGGGTATCATCCTGCCAATTATTCTCTTTGCTATACCAAGCTGGTACAAAATAAAACATAGTTACTCCTATAATAGTTTTCCATATTTTTTCCAAGTTAATAACATATCAATTTGCTCAATAATGCTAATCATTAAACTTGTAATGATAAAAATGTTACTTACAAACAAAGCAATCCCTGTCATATCACTTTTTCCAATGGTCAAAAAGAGTGGCCCTACACCAATGAGACAGATAAAGATTGCACCAATATGAGCAAAGATCGTTAATCTTTTCCTTATAAAACGCTCAGTCTCTTTCCCTGGTCTAACATGTTCAATATAATCTCCTCCACGTCGCATATTTTTAGTGATATCGACAGGATCATAATTGTAATAAGTGAAACCTATCGCAAGTAAGTAGAGGATAATAGCATAAATAATGACACCAGGCCAATTTGATAAACCAATTTGATTATAAAGGGTTTCTAAAAACTTTTCTTTTGGAAATAGTCCTTGTAACCCTTGTATGATTAAAGGAGGTAGCATCATCAAAGTCATACCATACATAAAAGGCATCCCTCCCGCTGGATTTAATCGAATTGGAATATAATTTTCTTCTGTATAAGTATTACTAACACTAATTCTTCTAATAGGAATACGATATTCCGCCCTATGAGTAATGATAGTTACTAAAATTAAAGCATTAATAGCCAAAATTGCTAAAATAACTATTCCCCAATAAGTTAGCATTGAAAAATCACCGTTTTTAAAAAGTTGTTCTGCACTTTGGAAAAGTGATAATAACATATTAACGATAATAATGACTGTTGGGCCACCAATTCCCTTTTCAGTATTCATGTTCCCTAACCATGCTAAAACAAAGCTACCACCAATGAGAATGAGAACCGTTACTAAGCGTAATAATCCATCACCTGTAAATAAACTTCCTTCTACTTCTAAAAAATTTAGCGAAGCCGTATATCCAAAAGCTTGAATTAATCCAATAAAAAGTGCTAAGTACATTCTAAAGCGATAAACTTGCGCATTTGTATAATTTTTGAATAATTCAAATACTGTTAAAAATCGCCATAAAATCATACTTGTCATTACAGGACTTAATCCTAATGAAAATAATGTCATGGTGCTTAGTTGTCCACCTGTTACAGAAGCCAAATTATTTAATGCACTCTTTAATGTTGTATTTTTTATAGCTTCAGTATCTAATGGGATTGTGCTGATGGGAATTGCCCTACCAACCATATAAATGAAGACAATCCCTAAAGTGAAGAGCATTTTTTTCAATAAGAGAGAACTTTGCCATTTTATTCGTATTCTTGATAACATATTTTTTCCTAAATCATTTATTTATCTTGTATGGTGACAATAACACTTATCACCATACAAGATAAATAGTAGCTATTTGCATAGCTACTATCCATCGGATTAAAAAGCAAACTACTTTTTATTTA
>NZ_JBNPOS010000045.1:0-10333 GCF_050315295.1 Streptococcus sp. SGI.013 | reverse complement strand
TTTCTCTTTATTTTATGAAAGTTTTTATGAAAAACAGTGACATTTACGGTAATTTATGATAGAATAGATAAGAATTTTGGAAAAGAAAGGAGGTTAGACTGTGAATACCAACAGAAAATTCGACCAGCACTACGATGAAGAGTATGAACAACAGATTGAGAAAAGTCCGAAATATCAACCTTATCAACACATCAACACTCAATCTGCAAAATTGCGTGAACTATTGTTTTTTGTGCAAATTGCTGGTTTCTGCATTTCGACTATTATCTCATGTCTAATCTTACTTTCCCTTCAGGTTAAAGTTATCCTAGCCTTTCCTTTGGCTATGATAATCAGTTTTACTCTCTTATTGAGTTTAAAATTTTATATTAATTATCGAAAAAGACGAGGTTAATCTCCTCGCCTTTTTTTATTCCTTATGATCATCAGGATAATCAATCACAATATCATCAACTTGAACATCAGACTCAACGATAGAATCTGTGACATCTTTTACCTTACTTTCATGTTGGTTTGCTTTTTGTTTCACATGAATAAAGGAATCTTTAGCAAAAGTTGCTGCCTGATTGGATTTTGTTTTTAATTCCTCCACGACGCTTTCTGTAGCGATTTCTCCTGTTTCCCATTTTTCTTTGTAATCTTGGAAAGTATGGATAGCCAAATCTTTGTACTCTGCTGCCTTATCGCTAGCTTTTTGATGATAGTCATCTTTGTTTTCTTGATAGTCTTTAAATAAATCTTGTGCTTTTTCTTTTAAGACTTTTCCTTTTTCGGTTGTTAAAAAGTAAGCTGCTGCTGCACCTGAGGCTGCACCAACAACTAAAGTTTTTAAAAATTTACTCATGAGCTCTCTCCTTTTTTCTTAACATTTTTGAAGCAAATTTACTAACAGTATAGACTGTTCCAGCTTTAGCAGATTGCTTACCGACAGCACTTGCTTTAACAGATAAATGTCTCGCTTGCGTATTCAAATCAGAGACACTTTCAGATAAATCTGCTACTGCTGTAAACAGGGGATCAATTGTTGCGACTTTACTATTCACATCTTCCACCAAAACATTTGCTTTAGCAAGAATTTCATTGGTATGGTGTAAGGTCACATTAAGATCACTGGTCAAAATCGTCAGAGTTTGCTGGGCCTCCCCAACAGTTGCTGTTAATTTTTTTATAAATAATATGAGATAAATTACTAAAGCTACAAATGCCAGAGCAATCAATAAGACTGCTATTTCCATCATATCTTTTTCTCCTTTGTATTATGTTTTTTCTAAATAAAAGTTAATGGCTTGATTTTTTCGGCGATAAACCCATAATCCCAAACCAATACAAAATAAAATTATCGATAACCACTGAGAAACACGTAACCCTGCTAACATGAGACTATCTGTTCGCATTCCCTCAATAACGAATCTCCCCAAACCATACCAGATGAGATAAAAGAAGGTCGGCTCTCCAACCTTTAATAACTTAGGTCGGCGAATGAGGATGGAAAGTAGTGCAAAACCAAGTAAATTCCACAAAGATTCATATAAAAAAGTCGGGACACGATAACTACCATCAATGTACATTTGTTCCTGCATCCATCGAGGAAGATAGTCGAGATTGTTGATAGCCTTGCCATAAGCTTCTTGATTCACAAAATTTCCCCAGCGCCCAATAGCTTGTGCCAACATGACATTAGGAGCTATAATATCTAAAAAGTTTAAAGGCTTGATAAACCTCTGATAACAAAACCAAAATAGATAGGCTATCCCTGTTAGTAAACCACCATAAATAGCCAAACCGCCATTCCAAATCGCAAAGATTTCAGAAGGATGCTGAGCATAATAAGGCCATTGGAAAATCACATAATAAAGACGAGCCCCTAATATCGCTAAAGGAAAGGCCACTAAAATAAAATCTAAAATATCATCTGAGGTAATTCCCTTTTTTTTACCCTCATTTATTGTTAAATAAACAGCTAATATTAAGCCTGTCACAATAAAAATAGCATACCAATGGATAGCAAAGGGGCCTACTTGAATAGCGATAGGATCAATCATGGCTACCCTCATTTTGGCTAATCAACTTAGTCAAACGCTCTTCAAAGGTCTTGGTAGCATCATAGCCCATTTGTTTTGCACGATGGTTCATGGCTGCCGCCTCAATAACGACTGATACGTTACGTCCCGTTTTAACAGGGATTCTAACTCGTGGAATTTTTACAGATGATAATTCAATTTCCTCGCCACCATTTCCTAATCGATCAAAAACTTTACCTTTTTCAAAGTTTTCAAGATAGACAGCCAATTGAACTTGAGAAGAATTGCGGACGGCGCTAGCACCATACAAACTCATAACATCAATAATGCCAACCCCTCTAATTTCAATCAAATGTCGTAAAATTTCAGCCGGTTCGCCCCAAAGAGTTTCCTCATCTTTAGCATAAACATCTACACGGTCATCAGCTACTAAGCGATGGCCACGCTTTACTAACTCAAGAGCTGTTTCACTTTTTCCAATTCCAGAATCTCCTTGAATGAGAACTCCCATCCCATAGATGTCCATTAAGACACCATGTACACTGGTACGTTCTGCTAAACAAGTATCTAAATACCAGGACATCTCGCCAGATAAACGGCTAGTAGGCACACGACTTTGTAAAACAGCTATCCCTTGCTCCTTAGCTGCTTGAACCATCTCATCTTGAATATCCAGATTGCGTGCCACAATAATAGCGGGAGTCTCAGGCTGAAACATTTTTTTCAAAACGGAATAACGGTTATGAGAGGTCATAGCATTTAAATAAGACCACTCCTTCATCCCTAAAAGTTGAATCCGCTCAGGAGAATAATAATCAAAATAGCCTGTCATTTCAAGACCAGGACGAGAAATATCTGATGTTATAATTTCTTTTTCTAGGGCTTCATCGGTAACATAAATCGGCTTTAACTTTACCTTTTCTGCTAACATTTTTACTGTAACAACCATAAGCTCCTCCTTTTTCTGTCTATTATACCATATTTATTTTCTGAAAGTAAGCGCTAACTTTTCCGAAAGTTAATAATGTCACCAGTTTTTGTCTAGTCAGTATCGGCATACTAATATGTCATATCAATAACTGCTTTACTATCGTTGATAAAGCAAAGTAAAAAAGATAGCAAACTACTAAAAAAATCAGAAACAAAGTCACCTCATGAACTTCTGTTTCTGATTTTTTTAAGGTTACCAAAACCATTTTCGGTCATGGATAACTTCGGCTTCTTTACGTTTACGTGGACCTTGTCCATAAGCATCCTTAATCAAGTCTTCTTTATAAGGTAAGATAAGAGCTAGTATCAAATATAAGAAAGCGCCTCCTTGTATAAAGATGAGTAAAAGTACAAACAATACGCGTACTAAATTCAGATTCCAGCCAAACTTATCTGATAAACCAGCTAAAACACCGAAAAACCACCTATCTTTTTTTTGTTTATAAAATTTACCTTCCATAGAAGCTCCCTTCCAGAAATTTCCCTTGATTTTGTTCCTGTTATACAAAACCACTGTCATTCTTAGAATCTTTACTTTACCATTTTAAAGTATTTCCACAAAAAATAAATCAGCCCTTAGACTGATTTATGATCCCATTCATGAGCTCCTTTGATAACTCTACTGTAAACTTCTCTTGATTAAGGTAGTCCTAAAATAAAAATCCCCTACCTCACTCCTTAATCAAAGTTTGAACTCTTATAATATTATTTTCTTTCAAAGAATTAGAAATAATTTATTTTTAAAACGATTCCATCAAGTATAATTGCGAGTGACATCTTCCGCAAACATAACGCTTTAGGTTCATTTTTCTTTTTCTAAAATAATCTTGTCCACAAGCTTGACACTGGTAATGGTAGGGATAAACCTCATCGTTTATTTTCGGGACAAAACGAAGCCCATTAACAGCTTTTAAAAGTTGTTTAAAGTCTCTATCTTGATGTCTATATCCCTTTTTTTCAAAATAAAGATGATAGTGGCAAAGTTCGTGACGGACAATTTTTCTAAAGACCTCTAATCCTAAGGATTCATAAACTTTAGGGTTAAAGTCCAGATTGCCACTATTTGGATGAAAGCGCCCTCCTGTTGTTCTGAGCCGCTTATTCCAAGTAGCAGTGTGTTGAAAATTTTTTTGAAAGTCTTCTTGTGAAACTTTCTTGACATAATCATTGAGATTCACGAGGTGCTACCAAACTTAAATTAATCTTTTCACGTTCTAAATCAATTTTAGATACCCAAACCGTTACAATATCCCCAACCGATACTAGCTGACTGGGGTGATTAACAAAGGTTTTGCTCATCTGCGAGATATGAATCAAACCATCATCATGAAGACCAATATCGACAAAAGCACCAAAATCAACCACATTACGTACGGTTCCTTCTAATTGTTGCCCAATATAGAGGTCCTTAATGTCTAAAACATCTTGACGAAGAGCTGGTGCTGCAAAGCTATCTCGTAAATCACGACCTGGTTTTAAAAGATCAGCAATAATATCTTTGAGGGTTTCAGGACCGATTTCTAAATCTTGAGCCAGTTCTTGTGGCTTCACAGCATTGAGTTTAGCCTTAGCAACATCATCTAACTGACTGATTTCCAACTGATGTAAAAGCTTTTCAACTGCTGCATAGCTTTCTGGGTGAACACCTGTATTATCTAAGAAATGCTCACCATTTGGAATACGTAAGAAACCTGCAGCTTGCTCAAATGCCTTAGCCCCAAGACGAGGAACTTTTTTGATTTCAGAACGGCTCTTAATTTCGCCATTTTCTTCTCGGTATTTAACAATGTTTTCTGAAATCGTCTTGTTCAAACCAGAGACATGTGATAAGAGCGCAGGACTTGCCGTATTGATGTTAACACCTACTTGGTTAACAACCATATCTACTACAAAATCAAGATTTTCAGTTAATTTTTTCTGACTAACATCATGCTGATATTGTCCAACACCAATAGATTTAGGATCAATTTTTACCAATTCAGCAAGTGGGTCTTGGAGACGTCTTGCAATTGAGATGGCAGAGCGTTTTTCAACCGTCAAATCAGGAAATTCCTGCCTTGCTAGTTCACTTGCCGAATAAACCGAAGCGCCACTTTCATTGACAATCACATACGAAACCCCTTTAACATCTTTGAGTAGGTCTGCGACAAAGGCTTCACTTTCACGACTAGCTGTCCCATTTCCAATAGCAATAATCTCAACCGCATATTCTTCCACCAAGGCTAGAAGCTCTGTCTTTGCTTGCGCAATCTTAGCAGGGCTTGCAGGTGCAACAGGATAAATAACCTGGGTTGTTAATAACTTCCCAGTCTTATCCACTACTGCTAACTTAGCTCCTGTTCTAAAAGCAGGGTCAAAACCAAGCACAATTTTACCTTTCAGTGGTGGAATTAAGAGAAGATTTCTTAAGTTTTCAGAAAAAAGAGCAATTGCTCCGTCTTCTGCAGTTTCTGTCAATTCTGAACGAACACGGCGCTCCATAGCAGGTAGGACTTTCTTTTTCAAGGCTTGTTGGATCACGTCATCTATATAAAGATTTTTTTCCTTAAAACGTGTAGCATAAAACGCCAGCATCTTATCAGTATGATGATGGAAACCAACTTTTAAAACACCCAAACTCTCCCCACGATTAAGGGCTAGAGTACGGTAACCCTGCATTTTTGCAATAGCTTCTGAGAAATCATAGTAAATCTCAAAAATCTTTTTATCATCCAAGGTTTTATCTTTTACTTGTGAGATAATGTGACTATTGGCCCAAATCTCATTATAGGTCCAAGAACGCAGTCTTGCATCTTCTGATAAAGCCTCAACCAAAATATCAACCGCTCCCTGCAAAGCATCCTTTGGCGTTTTAAAAGTCTCATTGATAAAGTTTTCTGCTTCTTTTTCAAGATTAGGAAGATTTTGTAGAATAAGGCGTGCTAAAGGAAACAGCCCAGCTTCTCGAGCAATCATTGCTTTGGTTCGGCGTTTTTCTTTATAAGGCAGATAGAGCTCCTCGACATCTGCCAACTTTTCAGCCGACTCAATCGCTTGACGAAGAGTATCTGTCAGTTTTCCCTGCTCTTCAATTTTTGCAAGAACAGTTGCCTTTCTGTCTCTCAAGACTGTTAAACTCTTGTCTAGATCAATGATCGCTTTAATGACCACCTCATCTAGATTTCCCGTCACATCTTTACGATAACGCGCAATAAAAGGAATGGTATTTCCCTCTTGTGTTAAACTTAAAACCTCTCAACCTGATTTTGTGAAATTGAGAGCTGGTTTGCAATTTGTATCATATTTTCCATACAAATATTTTAGCATAATTTACAGAGAAAAAAGATGCAAAAGTAAAAAACTAGACCTCTGGCCTAGCTTTTTATTCATATTATCCTATCAGCTAGAACTAGCTACTCTTTTTACAGTTACTTAAATCTTGAGAGTACAAAAACTTGCGCCGTACTTTTCTAGCATGGTCTAATGTTTTACAGTTACTTAAATCTTGAGAGTACAAAAACCAAGAAGCCTGCGGGGTAGCGTTGTAAAAGGTTTTACAGTTACTTAAATCTTGAGAGTACAAAAACGGATTATCTACTAACATATACTTTAGGAGGGTTTTACAGTTACTTAAATCTTGAGAGTACAAAAACCATGCTTCATTCCAAGCCATCAGATACCTCGTTTTACAGTTACTTAAATCTTGAGAGTACAAAAACATCTGATTGATATGGTTTAATTATATATCAGTTTTACAGTTACTTAAATCTTGAGAGTACAAAAACTATCGAAGTCTGAGGGGTTGCAATGTAAAAGTTTTACAGTTACTTAAATCTTGAGAGTACAAAAACCTAGCCATGTGTCCTAAAGCCACAGGGGATGTTTTACAGTTACTTAAATCTTGAGAGTACAAAAACTACTCAAGGATAGAAAACGAGTTCAGCTAAGTTTTACAGTTACTTAAATCTTGAGAGTACAAAAACGATACAGTAGGTCTTGTGTATGCTTATTAGTTTTACAGTTACTTAAATCTTGAGAGTACAAAAACTGTCCAAGACCTACACCGATATAGTGTTTAGTTTTACAGTTACTTAAATCTTGAGAGTACAAAAACGAAATCTTCCACATCGTTAAGTGATGGACGGTTTTACAGTTACTTAAATCTTGAGAGTACAAAAACCGTGTACTCTTCTGATAACACTAACGCTGCGTTTTACAGTTACTTAAATCTTGAGAGTACAAAAACAACAGCTCAAACCGCAAGGACGCTGACGACGTTTTACAGTTACTTAAATCTTGAGAGTACAAAAACATCAAATCCAATGCCGTAACAACCGTTTGGTTTTACAGTTACTTAAATCTTGAGAGTACAAAAACCTTATATTTAGAATTATTTTTATTTTACCAGTTTTACAGTTACTTAAATCTTGAGAGTACAAAAACCTGGGGATAGTCCAGTATAACCACCATCTTTGTTTTACAGTTACTTAAATCTTGAGAGTACAAAAACAAGATTTATCAATCCACCTATTTGAGTTACGTTTTACAGTTACTTAAATCTTGAGAGTACAAAAACACAAAATCTGAGCGTAGAAGCTCAACCTCAGTTTTACAGTTACTTAAATCTTGAGAGTACAAAAACGCTATTGCTTGCCTAAATACCTAACATCTTGTTTTACAGTTACTTAAATCTTGAGAGTACAAAAACTAAAAAATTGGCGACAAGCAGACGCTGCTAGTTTTACAGTTACTTAAATCTTGAGAGTACAAAAACCTCAAATCGTCATTTTCAGTTCTTGTACCCCTTTTATTATACCATAAAATTAAGACTTGTCTTGCAAAAATCTCAGTTCTAAAAGGTTAGGTTGAGTCACCATATAGTCACTAAGTTGGTCATATTGATACAGGTGATTGAGAATTTTTAAAATCACCATTTCTTTTATCGATAAGCTGATATGATTGATATCATAACTAAAAAGGTAACTACCAATTTTTTGGAGGGATATTATCAATTCTTCTTCTGAAGGAGTTTGATTAGTGGGATACTGTTGAATAATCCGTTGATAGAGAAAATCAAACTCATAGAGATGTTCTACATAATCTGAGACGATATTAATATACTCGATATTGTCTCGATTAACATAGAGGTAACCCTCACTAGATGGAAAATTGATCACATAAAATTGAGGGTATAACTGACACAATACTTCCAACTTTTGACAAATACGATAAAAAGCTGGGTAATCAAGATAGTCATCTATATTTTTTAAAACCAATAATATTCTTTCTGAGTGTTCTCTTAAGTTCTTTTCTAGCATATTAAGAAAAAATAATAGCTTCTCCTCATTATCAACAAGCTCAAAAGCAATCTGTTGCGATTCTAAATAAAAATAAGGTTTAAAGCTTTTGGTTAATAACTGCTCTGCCGTAAAATCTTGACTTTCTACACCATATTTTACCTGATAGCAAGTCAAATCGAGTCGCTCATTTATCTTTGAAGCAATAGTGATTAACTTATCGTTGATATCATCTAAATCTTTAGTAATATCTACACTACGCAAATGTTGCTTCATAAATTCAAAACTAACCGTTCCTTTTTTATAAGCCATCTCTCGGACAAGGTCCTCTACAGTAGATATAGAGAGTATTTTAAAATAATCTCTCTTTAACGCTATACCCTCACTGAGTATCTCTGGTTCAGCTTGATGGTACAGGCTGAGATCTTCCGTTGAATACCGTTTGCCATCAAAATACCATTTCAATAACTGCCAGATATAGTACTTTAATTGTTGGTTTTGACCCGTAATCTGCGTAAATTGACCAAGATTGATTTCAAGATTTTCTTTATAAGGATGAGGAATTTTCAATTTCATATGATCACCAACTTGTGATTACTCACGACTTCTTCTTGCTTCGTTTTGCCGCCTACAATGAGAACCATTTCAGAAAATTGCTTTTCGGTTACTGCTAACAATCTCACATTACCAGCAGGTAAGTTGCTCATTTTTAGGCGTTTATAAAATTTATTGGCGAAACTCCTATTGGGACAGGTACGATAATAAACTGAGAATTGCAACATTTCAAATCCATTAGCCAGTAACTCTTTACGGAATTGACGATAAACTCGCTTATCCTGCGGTGTTTCTGTAGGTAGATCAAAAAAACATAATAATCGCATTGCTTGATACCTCATCTTATCACTCCATCTCTAAACTTGATACAATCGGACAATAAAATTTACTGCCATCCTTATCCTCGATACACCTGATGAATCCTTTAACGTACTTATCCATAGCCCCCGTAACTGTACACATCTCATTGCCATATCGAATCCTAGCGTTTAGTAAAGCTGTTAGTCCTAATCGATACTCATATTTTAAATAATCTTGCTCTCGTAATTTTTGATAAACCCAGATATCGACAATTTGCCGAAAAGGTTCCATTAAATCATCAACCAAATTAAATTGGTTGTACTCATTTTTATGAAAAATACCCAAAAGAGGGTTAAGTCCATAACCAGAGACAATTCTAGCTAGCTGAGCGCGCATAATAGCATAGCCGTAGTTAAGACCTGCATTGATTACATCCGTTTCTTTCTGCGTTTCTCTTGAAAAATCTTTTCCAAATAATTCATTAAAGTAAACTTTTGCCGCATGTCCTTCACGGTTAGTGATATCTCCCAATTCAATGGACTCTTTATATTCTGCTAATAATTGGATGGTATCTAGATTTTTCTCAAACATCGCCAACACATCTTGTTGATTGTTTATTTTATAATAGGTCACAATTTGCCAGAGTCTATCTTTTTGTTCTTTGGTCCAAGTCATTTGAGCTTGAAGTTTTTTATAGGCTCTAAAATGTCCATTCTGAGCATGATAGATGCCTGTTGGCAAGTGCTCATTATCACACACTACTAAAGCAATGTTGTACTTACTAAGAGAACTTAGCAGACGAAGAGTGACAACTGTATCCCCTCCTTCTGCCACTATTAGCGAGATATCACTTAAAGGAATAGTGTATTCCTCACCTTGTTTAATTACAAGAAGATTGTCTAGTTTTAAACGCATTTTTTCACTTTGATGAACATGTACAATTCTCCAAGTCATAAGCCTCTCCTTCTTCTAAAACGAAAAGCACCCCGTATAAAACGGGGTGCTTGATTTCGGCATAAAGCCTTATCTTTGTAGGCTCTGCAAGATTTAAGTAACTGTGCAAGGCGTCCCTTACACTTCCTATTATATAGCGTTTACAAAAATATTGCAACCCCTTTTATCATTTATTTTTATCTAATTTTGTACCTTTGTCAATGATGTGAGACCTAAAATGTTATTTTGAAGCTATCC
>NZ_JBNPOS010000044.1:0-10431 GCF_050315295.1 Streptococcus sp. SGI.013 | reverse complement strand
ACCACTTTATTCATTGTTTTTCTAGTTCAAAAACCTAGAAATAAAAAGAAAATATGGTCTAGTGTTGGTGCAATGATAACTCTACTTTTCGTGATGCTCATTGGATTGAATGATACAAATCCAGATACTGAAACAGAAACCACTAGCGAAACAACATATTTATCTAGCGAAGAAACTAAAGATTACTCTGATGAGGACACTACATACGAAGAAAGTAGCTCTTCAAGCAGTTCATATTCTTCAAGTAGCTCTAGTTCGTCTTCCTCATCTTCAACATCAACAAGTAGTTCTCAACCTTTTGATCCAAACAGTTATCAAACTGTAGATTTTAACACTTGGAATCATGACGATGTAAAAATTTCTGAAAAAATACAATTGACAGGAACCGTTGTTCAAAATACTGAAAGTGACGGAGACCATATTTTACGAGTAGCTATTAATGGAGACTATGATCAAATTATTTTAGCCCAAATTTACTCTTCAACTTATAATGATGTTATAGCTGAGGATGATACAGTCACTCTCTACGGATTTAACATGGGACTGACTAGTTACGAAACTGTCTTTGGGGCAACAAAAACTCTCCCAGCTTTATTAGTTAATGAATATGATGTAAGCTATTAACATAAACCTTACTATCAAAAGTATACTTTCTATACAATTAAAAAACAAAAAACCTACTAAACTAGCTTTAAAAGCTAAATACAGTAGGTTTTTATTTGTATTTATTTTACAACCGTCAAAAGATAATCTCCAACATCGATACGGCTTTCTTGGGTAGTCAAGACATCTTCAAAGTCAGCTGAATTAGTGATGACAATTGGTGCAATAACAGGAAGTCCTGCTTCTTTGATGGTATTAACATCAAATTCAAGAAGTTTTTGACCTGCTTGAACAGTATCCCCTACCTCAACAAATGATTTGAAACCTTTACCTGCAAGTGAGACGGTATCCATACCGACATGAATCAGCAATTCTAGACCATCTTCTGTTTTTAAGCCGATAGCATGTTTGGTTGGGAAAAGAAGAGTAACTTCTGCATTAGCTGGTGCTACTACTATACCATCTGTTGGGTCAATCGCAATACCTGCTCCCATGGCACCTGAAGCAAATACTTCATCTGGCACATCAGCAAGTTTCACCACTTTACCAATCATAGGACTAGCTAAAATGTTAGATTGTAGTTCTTTGGCTTTTGGAATAACTGGTTCTTCTTTTTTAGTATCTGGATTTCCATAAAGTGTTGGAACAGGAACAAAGTATTGAATCAGAAAAGCAATTACAACTGCAGCAATAGAAGCCATAATAGCGACATACATACCAGACATATCCCCTGTTTTAGAGTTAACTAATGATGGATATAAGAAAACTCCCAGTGCTCCAACAGAATAACCAATAACATTTGCAAACATCATATAAGCCCCAATTAGCCCGCTGACTGCACAACTAATAATAAATGGTGTGCGCATTGGTAAAGTTACCCCATAAATTGCAGGCTCTGTTACCCCAAAAATAGAGGAGATAAAAGCAGGCATGGCAACTGATTTTACTTTTTGTTCTCTTGTCTTAAGCATAATAGCTAAAAGAACTCCTGTTTGCGTAAAGTTCGGTAAAAGTGCAGGTACTAAGATAGAAGATTGTCCCTTAGTTGCTGTATCTAAGATAGCAAGCGGAACAATAGCCCAGTGTAAACCAAACATAACCATAACTTGCCACATAGCACCTAGAACTAAACCATATAAAATCGGACTAAAGTTCATAATAGCTTGGAAGAAACTACTAAGACCATCAGAGGCCAAGTTAGCAACTGGACCAACCACCAAGAAGGTTAAAGGAACTGAAATCAACAAGGTTACAAATGGAACCACAAAAAGTTTAACAACATCTGGTGTTACTTTACGAACCGCTTTTTCAATATGAGAAGCCACCCAAATCGCCAAGATAGCGGGCATTACAGTAGAGAGATAGCCACCTGTCGGAAGCGTAAATGGAATACCAAAAACATGATTGAGGTTAGCTTTACTCAAGGCATCAACTGAACTTGATAAGGTCGGATAAACCAAAGCTGCACCAATGGCAAGGGCTGTAAATTCATTGAGCTTGAATTTACGTGCCGCAGTGAGGGAAATCATCAAAGGTAGATATTGGAAAAAACCATCTCCTGCTGCATTTAAAATCACATAAAGTGCGCTGTTATCAGCACTCAGTCCTTGAGCACCCATAATAGCAACAATTCCCTTGATAATACCAGCAGCTGCCAAAGGTCCTAAGAAGGGTTGGAAAATACCAGAAACTAAGTCAACAAAGCGGTCAAAAAGATTCCCTTTTTCTGCTTGGTTATCAACAGCATCAACCTCACCAACTCCTGATACGCCTTGCGCTAGGACAGCTGCATAAACATCTGGGACGTGGTTACCAATCACCACTTGGTATTGTCCACCCGCCTTAACAACTGTTACCACACCTTCTCTTTGTTTAAGATAGTCCGTGTCTGCCTTAGCCTCATCTTTTAGACGAAAACGCAAGCGTGTCACACAATGCCGTAAATCGACAACATTTTCTTTGCCCCCTACGTGTGCGACAATATCTTTTGCAAGTTCTGAATAATCCTTTGCCATATCTGGCTCCTTTCTTTTCTGGAAAAACAGAAAAACCTAAATATATACCAAACGTCTCTCTTTCACATGACAAAAAGAGATAATGTTTCGTATATATTTAGGTTTTGCCTGCCTACCAGTAACAATCCTTTACTACGCTATTTATTATAACATAATTCAGAGAAATTGCAAGCGTTTTCTTTTCAAAAATTTACTTTTTTTCTAAACGTTGTAGATGAATGGTCAGATACACCTGTTCATCTTTGCTCATCTTAAAATCATAAGCTTGCTCAACAAAAATCTTTATTCGCTGACTACACGCAAATGCTTCTGGATAATTATGTTGCACCTGTTCGTACAAAAACTCATCATTTTGACCTTCTTCCATGTTGGACAAAACCCTTTGAGCAAAATAGTTTAAATGGGTCACAAAACGATGATAAGACACTGAGTTTTCATCAGCGATTTGTCCATAATACAAGCGAACAATATCCAATAATTGTTGGACTAATTTTGTCAGTCCTTTATGACTAGAAAATTGATCTGCATTTTTTTGAGCATTCACAAAATGTAGAGCAATTGAAGCCGCCTCATCTTCAGGAACATCCAGTTGAAATTTGGCCTTTATTAAATCTAAAGCTTCAAGCCCCAATTGATATTCTTTCAGATAAAATTTTCTTACTTCCCAAGTCAAGGGATTTTGAAGCACCAGTCCTTCTTTCAGACGCGCCAAAGCATAGTGAAGGTGATCACCTAAAGCAATATAAAGAGACAAATCAAATTTTTCATTTAGTACTTCTTCTGCACGGGTAATTAAGCTCTGAATCAATTCCATCTCATCTGCCGATAGCGCTAAACTGGCTAAATCAAGCTGACCCTGTGAGGCATCTTTTTCTAGAACAAAACGCTTTTCAATCTGTTCATGATCAATCTCTTGGCCTACTTTCTTTTGAAAACCTAGCCCTTTTCCCATGACAATCAACTCTTTTCCAGTCTCATCACTAACTTGCACAATGTTATTGTTATAAACTTTAAGAATTTCCATCCTGTTTCCGCCCTTTCTTACTTCTATTATAAAAATTTTTTGGAAAAAATAATAGACTAAAAATAGGAAATAACCACTTTCATCTTAAAAAGACTGGAAAAATCCAGTCTCTAAACTTAGAATGATTTAAAAAGCTTAAATTGCCATCTTTTTATTGATAGATTTATTTTTTATAAGCATAGGTTAAATCTAAAGGCAAACCAGTAGTATGACGGACAACGCCTGTCAAGTCAGGATTTTGTAGGGCTTTTGATCCTCGGAAGAACAGAGGGTTAAAGTTAGCTTCATCCATCAAGGCTTTTTCAGCTGCCTTATAGTTTTCGACGGCTTTTTCAGGATTTAAAGCATTTGTCGTAATGGCTTCCTGATAAGCTTGGTTGTAAGCGACATTATCAAATTGACCGCTATTGTAGTAAGCTCCTTTAGCAAAAATACCATAGAAAGTTGACCCCTCAGGGTAGTCTCCCATCCAAAGAGAGAAGATAATATCAAAGTTTTGTTTGCTAGCATCTTCTAAACGTTGCTTGAGAGGGACAAATTTTGTTTCAATCGTTAAGCCTGAAAAGGCTTTTTCCCATGCTCCTTGTAGATAAGTCAAAGCTGATTTTGCAACAGCAGAATCTGAATCTGCTGTAATGGTCAAGCTAACCTTTGACTCACCAATTTCTTTCAATCCTTCTTCAAACAATTTTTTAGCTTCTGCTAAGTCATAAGTATAGCCTGGAGCAACCAGTTCTGACAAATCTTTTCCACCAACAGTTGCCAAACCATAAGGTGCCAAACCTGTTGCTGGACGAGAGCCAGTTGGAACAACTGTTTCTACAAAAGTTTCACGATTAGTCGCTAAGTTCAAAGCTTGACGAATTTTTTTATTAGCTAAAGCCTTGTTGGTTCCTGTTTGGTTATACTCAAGGTAGGCTGACGTTGCCTCTGGCACATCAACAAGGTTGTCGTCCTTGGCATTAGCTTTATAAAGACTTGGTGTCGCAGAGATATTAGCAAAATCAAGCTGACCTTGCTTATATTTTTGAACAGCAGTCTCAGGTTTTTTAATCACTTCCAAATTAACGGTTTCTGTTTTAACCCGATCAGCATTCCAATAGTTTTTATTTTTGACAAACTTGAATTCATTATTGGTACCATTCCACCCTTCAAAGACATATGGACCTGAATAAAGTTGGTGCTCAGAAGTTGTTCCGTACTTGTCCCCTTCTTTTTCCACAAAAGATTTTTTCTGTGGCAAGAAACTTGAAAAGGCGAGGAAATACTTCATTTGAGGCGTTGGGGCAGTTAAGGTAAAAATAACTTTATTGCCTTCAGCTTTAACTCCAAGTTGACTCAAATCTGTGATGGTCCCCTCATTGATTTCCTTGGCGTTTTTGATATTAGATTCCACAGCTAGATAAGCAGATTGCGATGCTGTTTTAGGATCTAAGATACGTTGCCAAGAATAAACAAAGTCTTCTGCTGTGAGATCTGATCCATCAGACCATTTTAAACCATCACGAAGTGTTGCAGTATAAGTTAGACCATCTTCTGAAACATCTAGTTTTTCTGCCAAGTCAGGCACAAGCTCACCCTTATCGTCAACACGTAGCAAGTTGCTACCTGTGTTACCCAAAATTGTCCCAACAATTGTATCAGTTTGTTTTGAAATGTCTAAAGTAGTGACCTCAGCTGTTAGAGCAACGTTAAGCGCCTTATCATCACTTGTCTGACTGCTTCCGCAAGCCGCTAAGGTCATAACAGTTGCAGTTGTCAATAGTCCTAAACTAACTTTTTTTAGGTTTGGTTTTAACCCCATCATAAGCTCCTTTTTGCATAAAATATACATCATTATACTATTTTTATTGATTTTTTTCAAGCTTCTGCTCTTAATAACTGAAAATATGGGATTTTAAAAACCTCCTTATCGGAATAATTATTCACTCAAGGAGGTTTTTATTTATTTTCTATACATTTTAAACTGTAAAAAGAGATCGTTATAAATGCCTAACCATTTCTGTCCTAAGTTATCATAAACTTCCAAACGTTCAATCACATCTTGGCTAGGATAAAATGCTGGGTCATCTTTTACCTCTTTTGGCAACAGATCTTTAGCTAGCTTATTAGGGGTAGCATAGCCGATATATTCTGCATTTTGCGCCGCATTTTCTGGCTCTAGCATAAAGTTTATGAAAGCATAAGCTTCTTTTTGATGCTTAACTGTTTTGGGAATCACGATATTATCAAACCAGAGGTTAGACCCTTCACTTGGCACGACGTAATGAAGGTGTTCATTGGCATCTAACATCTCACTGGCTTCGCCTGAGAAGGTAACTCCGATAGCGGCATCTTCATTGATGAGATAGCCCTTCATCTCATCGCCAACGATTGCCTTGATATTAGGGGTCAAGCTATTCAGTTTTTGCTCAATAGCTTTTAGTTCAGACATTTTCTTAGTGTTTAAACTATAACCTAGAGTATTGGCGCCAAATCCTAAAACTTCCCTTGCACCATCGACTAGCATGATATTATCTCTATACTCTTCGCGCCAAAGGTCTTCCCAATGTTTCGGCGCTGTTTGAACCATCTGATCATTATAAACAATACCAACAGTTCCCCAAAAGTAAGGAATGGAGTAGTCGTTATTCGGATCAAAACTTTTATTTAAAAAAGAAGGATCAATATTTTCTAGTCCCTTGATTTGACTTTTATCAAGCTTAACTAGGAGATTTTCCTTAATCATCTTATCAATAGTATAATCACTAGGGATAGCGATATCATAAGTCGTCCCACCTTGCTTCACTTTGGTGTACATAGCTTCGTTTGAATCAAAAGTCTCATACTCCACCTTTATCCCTGTTTCCTTAGTAAATTTTGTCAGAAGTTCTGGATCGATATAATCTCCCCAGTTATAAATCACTAATTTGTTACTATCTGACTGATTACCTGATTTCAAGTTCATATAGGAAGAAGTGAGCGATAATAAAACAATAATGGCAACAATCCCTGCTAAAAAAGAATATAATCTACGCATCTATCTTCTCCTCTTTTTCTCTTGAAATAAAATAGTATCCAATCACAAGCAAAATACTAAAGAAGAAAACTAAGGTAGAGATAGCATTGATTTCTAAAGAGATACCTTGTCTAGCTCGTGAGTAAATTTCAACCGATAAGGTTGAAAACCCATTTCCTGTTACAAAAAAGGTGACAGCAAAATCATCCAATGAATAAGTAAAAGCCATAAAATACCCTGCAATAATCCCTGGGGTCAAGTAAGGCAACATCACTTCTTTTAACATCTGATAAGGAGTTGCTCCAAGATCATAAGCAGCATGAACCATATCTTGATTCATCTCTTTTAAACGAGGCAAGACCATCAAAACAACAATTGGAATCGAAAAGGCAATATGACTGAACAAGACCGATGTCATTCCAAGTTTAAATCCAATTTGAGTAAATAAAATCAGAAATGCCGCACCAATCATAACATCTGGTGCAACTAGTAAAATGTTGTTAAGTGACAACAAGCGATTCTGTGTTTTTAACTTGGTTTGATGCAGATAAATTGCCCCAAAAGTTCCAATAACCGTCGCCAACAAGGAGCTGAGAAAAGCTAATAGAAAGGTTTCCACTAAAATCAACATCAAACGACTATCACCAAACATCGTTTGATAATGCTCAAGAGTCGGCTTGGTGAAACCATTCATATCTCCTCCAGCATTAAAGGAGTAAAAGATAAGGTAGGCAATAGGAGCGTACAATATGATAAACACCAATGCCAGATAAATTTTTTCAAACTTCTTCATTGACGTCTCTCCTTTGTTACCCACATAATCATCAGCATTGCTAGAATCAAAATAACACCGATGGTTGATCCCATACCCCAATTTTGCGTAGTCAAAAAGTGTTGCTCAATAGCCGTTCCAAGCGTAATGACTCGGTTACCGCCAATCAAACGTGTCAACATAAATAGACTAAGACTTGGGATAAAAACGGATTGCACCCCCGAACGAACACCATTCAAAGATAAAGGAAAAATAACCTTAGAAAACGTTTGCCATTCTGTTGCCCCTAAATCTCGACTAGCATTAATAACATTTTTGTCAATATCATCCAGTGCGTTAAAAATCGGCAAAATCATAAATGGTATTTCAATGTAGCTGGCCACAAAAATAAAAGAAAAATCTGTAAATAAAATTTGTTGAGGACCTAAGCCCATAAAACCTAAAAAATGGTTAATCGCACCATGTTGACCAAAAATCCCCATAAAAGCATAGGCTTTTAGCAAAAGATTGACCCACGTTGGCAAAATAACTAACATTAGCCATAATTGTTTGTGCTTAAGTCGCGTCAACACCAAGGCTGTAGGATAGGAAATTAATAAGGTAACCAGAGTAATGACACCTGCATATAAAATTGAGTTAAAACTCATTTTTAAATAGGTTCCATTAGCAAAGAATGTCTGGTAGTTCCCCAGAGTAAAATGACCTTCAATATCAAAAAATGAGTTATAAACAATCATTAATACAGGAGAGAGGACAAAAAGGAAAACCCATAAAAAGTAAGGAAGAGAAAAAAAGTTAGCTGTTTTCTTCATTTCTCTCCTCCTCAATGGCATTGATCAAGCCATCTTCATGCTCTTCCATTTCAACATACTCTTCGATTCGAGCATCAAACTCTTCTTCTGTCTCATTTAGACGCATGATGTGAATATCTTCTGGAGTAAAATCAAGACCAATGACCTCACCTTCGATCGCCTTACGTGTAGAGTGAATCATCCATTCATTTCCCAGCTCATCATAAGCAATAATTTCATAATGCACGCCACGGAAAAGTTGGGTATCCACTTTAACTTGGAGTTTTCCTTCCTCTGGTAAGGTAATTTGCAAATCTTCTGGGCGGATGACAACTTCAACAGGTTCATTCGGACGCATCCCTCCATCGACTGCTTCAAACCGCTTACCATTAAACTCAACCAGATAGTCCTCTATCATTGTTGCCGGTAAGATATTTGACTCACCGATAAAGGTAGCCACAAAATGATTGATAGGCTCATCATAAATATCAACTGGAGTTCCTGACTGAACAATTTCCCCTTCATTCATTACAAAAATCCAATCACTCATTGCAAGAGCTTCCTCTTGATCGTGGGTAACAAAGACAAAGGTGATCCCCAAGCGTTGTTGCAACTCACGCAACTCGTATTGCATATCGGTGCGCAACTTTAGATCAAGCGCAGATAAGGGTTCGTCTAAAAGAACAACACGTGGTTGATTGATAATAGCTCGCGCAATGGCAACACGTTGACGTTGACCACCAGATAATTTCTGAATGGCACGTTTTTCATAACCATCTAGACGAACCATTTTTAGAGCTTCTTTAACACGATTTTCAATTTCTTTTTTGGCAACCTTTTTTAACTTTAAAGGAAAGGCTACATTTTCAAAAACCGTCATATGAGGGAAAAGTGCATAACTTTGGAAAACCGTATGCACATCTCTTTTATTGATAGGAATATCATTGATACGCTTACCATCTAGATAAACATCCCCGCTACTAGCATCTAATAAACCCGCAATAATGTTCAAGATAGTTGATTTTCCTGACCCCGATGCTCCAAGGAGGGTATAAAACTTCCCTTCTTCTAGCTCAAAATTGATGTCTTTTAAGACTACTGTACCGTTATCTTCAAATACCTTTGATACGTTTTTAAACGCAATGATTGGATTAGTCAATTCTCATAAAACCTCCATGACTTTTCTATTATGTTAATTTTTCACCGATAATGCGAACTTCTGGCTCTAAGGTCACACCTGAATGCTCCTTGACCTTTTTAATAACATCTGCAATTAAATTTTCATAGTCTGTTGCAGAACCATTGTCAACGTTCACCATAAAACCAGCATGTTTGGTACTCACTTCTACACCACCTACACGGTAACCTTTTAAGCCAGCTTCCATAATCAGCTGACCAGCAAAGTAACCAGGCGGACGCTTAAAGACAGATCCACAACTTGGATACTCCAACGGTTGTTTTAGCTCCCTCAAATGATTTAAACGAGTCATCTCTTGTGAAATCGGAAGATAATGACCTGGTTTGAGACCAAATTTTGCAGAAATCACCACTTCACCTGTATCCTGTATAGCTGAACGGCGATAGCCAAAACGCATCTCACGATTACTGATTGTTTTGATTTCTCCATCCTTAGTTAATACCTTAGCAGATAAGAGGATATGTGCGATTTCACCACCATAAGCACCTGCATTCATAAAAACAGCACCACCAACACTACCTGGTATACCGCAAGCAAACTCAAAGCCTGTTAAACTATGGAATTTCGCAATTCGTGTGGTTTCTATCAAATTTGCACCGGCATCTGCTTCAATCACATAGCCATTGACAGTTGTTGTGTTTAATTTATCAAACATAATGACAAAACCGCGAATACCACCATCTCTCACAATAATATTGCTGGCATTTCCCAAAACCATCCAGGGAATTCCATGACGATTGGCAAACTTAACAATCCGTGATAGTTCATAGCCATTTTGAGGAAAGGCTAAAAAGTCTGCTGGACCACCAACTCGTGTGTAGGTATAATCTTTCAAAGGCTCATTGATACGAATGTCAATGCCAACCAATTCTATATTCATTTTTTCTAACATATCAGATCTTTCTTTACACATACTTATCTATACTTTAAAAATTATTTCAAGACACAATAAAAGAGTTGAGCTCTTTCTCAACTCTTCCATTATATCAAATTTTTAGCTATTTGACGATAATTGTCAACAATATTTATT